>CAZRZM010000211.1:0-4826 GCA_964604575.1 uncultured Acetatifactor sp. | reverse complement strand
TATATACCTGTACTATAATACTGATATCATACATCTTTTTACTCCATTCAATTCAATTAAATCGTTTCTTACTGACTATTACTGATTATTTCCATCTGTTCACTCTGCAATATATGAGTGGAATCAATGGTCTGGCATATAGAAATAAGATGGCTCCTATTCTTGTCTTTTTTCTTGCACTTTTATCTAATGCAACACTCCTGCCCTTTTTCAAAATCTCCTTTTTGCACTCTTCTTTTATCTCTTTAAATTCATCCGTATCCGGTGCGTTAATATAAACCCTTAACGCCGCAACAACTTGATAAGACATTGCTGCCTTTTGTAACTCTACTGTTCCATCCTTAAAATAATCTACTATTTGACTGCATATTTTTAATATATCACAATCCCTGCTGGAAAAACGCTGTGTCGTTATACTTCCTTCTCTATGCATATATCCATACAATTTCGCATTGCTGTAAACAATTGTCTCTGCACGTTCAAATATCTGGTACATCACAGCGCTATCTTCAAATAACATTCCATATGGAAACCGAATAGTTCCAAAACATTGCCTCTTATATATTTTTCCTCCTGCCGAGACCAGAAAAGATTTCTGATAAAGCATTTCACAGATAGCCTCTTCTGATGAAAAAACCTTTTTTTCTGTTTCCAATTCATAAATTATAGTATCCTCATCATAACAATGCATCAAATCACAAATACCTATATCTGCGCCACTATCAACTGTCACATGATACAAATGATACACAATATCATGACTCACAACATCATCGCTGTCTATAAATATAACATAATTGCCCGTCATATACTCCAAACCTGTGTTTCTCGCATCTGACAAACCACCATTTTCTTTATGTATTACTTTGATTCTGTCATCTTTCTCTGAATATTTATCGCAAAGCATCCCACTACTGTCCGTTGAACCATCATCCACCAAAATAATCTCTATATTTCTATATGTCTGTGCCAGAACACTTTCAATACATCTGGAAAAATAATTTTCTACATTATAGACAGGAATAATTATACTAATTAAATCGCTCATACTATTTTGTACCACCCTCTACAATTCCTGCTCCAGAAATACCTCCGCATATCTTTTGCATATATAATCCCAGCTGTATCTGCTTCTTATCCTCTCTTTTGCACATCTGCCATATTCAGCAATCTTCTCCTTATTCAACTGCTCCACTTGTCCTATCAGCCCTGCAAGCGCACCCTCCTCTTTTTCCCAATAGACGGCCGATTCTTTGGCAACCTCTTTATTAAAATCTACATTGAGAAGTAAATTTAAGTCTGTGGAACCCAGTGCTTCCAGAAGACTGGGATTTGTACCTCCAACTTCATGACCATGTAAATATCCGTATGCATTTTCACGAATTTTTTTTAAAAGTTCCTGATTATAAACTGCACCCACAAATTTGATTCGTTTATCTTTACTAAAGTTTAGTTTCTTTTCCAGTTCTTCCAAAAACTTATCATTGGCAGTGGTAATTATGGCGAGACTTCTTTGAGAGTTTGATTTCATAAATTCTCTAATCATAACTTCATAATTATTCTCAGGTACGAAACGTCCTACAATCAAATAATACTCGTTTATTTTCATGTCTTTCTCTTTTAACCAGCCGACAAATCCCGCATCATCATCTGCCAGCCTGCTCTGCCTTGTCTCCGCGCCATATGCAATAAAAGTTGTTTTGGGATTAGCTCCTTTCATTCCTCTGCCGTCATAGCACTCATGAATATATCTTTCAATAACAACGGAATCACATATAACTAAATCGCTGTATTTAACCATCATCCGTTCCGAAATCTTCCAATATTTTCTAATGGGGGCACTCCATTTTGCTCTCATCCATTCATGTCCATCGGGATTCAGATAAATCTTCACCCCCAATTTATGCATTGCATTATAAATGGATTTTATAAATGGTCCAATACGACATGCCATAATATATACAACCGCATGTTGGATTTTATTGCATTTTATATATTCATAACACTTTTTAAGAGCAGCCACATCATAATATATGGCTTGTGCAGGGCCAAGTCTCTCTGGAATTGCAATCTTAATACAATGGGCGTTGTGATACACAAATTCTCTGTCTGAAATAGAAACTGCTCCGTCCAGCTTTTTTTCATCCATGTATCCGTCACCATTCGCTTTACATGCCACATGATATTTAATACGCAAATCATTCTGATGATACTCTGTCAGTTTATCTATAAATGTCTCATAGCCACCATAGCTGCCTAAACTTTTAGCTCCAACCAAAAATACATGTTGCATTAAACCTACTTCGCTCCATTCTTTTCCAGCACCACTTGTACCGTCTTAAACAATATTTTCAAATCCAGTCCCACATTCCACTCATTGATATACTGGGTATCCAGCTTCACCACTTCCTCAAAACTGGTAATTTCACTCCTGCCACTCACCTGCCACATTCCGGTAATGCCCGGCTTGATTGCCAGTCTTGCACGATGGTGCAGTTCATATTTCTCCCATTCATCCTCTGTGGGGGGACGGGTGCCTACCAACGACATATCTCCCTTAAGCACATTGAAGAATTGTGGGAACTCGTCCAGAGAAGTGCTGCGGATAAAATGACCGATTCCCGTTTTGGTCGTACCATTCTCCAGAATCTTATTGCCAATTACCCTGGGGTCAAAGTCCATCTTAAACATCATACCGTCATTTATGCAGTTTTGCTCCATCAGTTCTTTTTTACGCTCCTCCGCATCCGGATACATACTGCGGAACTTATACATTTGAAATTTTTTCCCATTTTTCCCCACTCTTGTCTGGGAAAAGAAAATGGGACCGGGAGAACTGATATAAATAGCAGGGGCAATAAACAAAAACAGAACAGTCGTCAGAACGCAGCCTATTAATCCCCCTATAATATCTATCGCACGTTTAAAGAAAGCCTGCGTTGCGGTAGTATATGCAAGACTTGTGGTTAATACCGTGTAGTCCCCTATTCTCTCCACAATCTGCTTCTGTCCATCTATCCTCGCAACCTTAGCAAGATTCAAATGCACCGTCACCCCTGTTTCATATAACTGTTCCAGCAGAGTCTCAGGATAAGAAATCTCAGGCGGTATCACCAGAAATACTTCATCCACCCATTCCCGGCATACATAATCAGCCACACTCTCCACATCTGCCACAACAAGAACATCATTTATTTTCTCACCCCGTCTATTACAGTCAGTGAACGCCACACCCACAATACGGAACATTTTGAAATTATTCTTTTTTATGTTGTTAATCACACTTTCCGCCACAGTACTGGTTGTAATAACCAGCAGCGAACGGTCTCCCCCCACCACCATTTTTCTCTGGAGATGTTTTTTCCACAAGATACGGACAATGTAAGTAAGCAACAAGTAATCAACCGCCATCAGATAAAGGGAGGTGCGGGAATAATTGGTACCTTCTTTTAAGGTAAACAGATATAATGCAGATGCCACCAGCAGACAGACAGTATTCTGGACCGTACGTAAAAATTCCTGATAATACCCTCTCTTCAGAACATTCTTAAAGGTCTCCATGACAATAATAAGAATCAGATCTGCAAGTTCAATAAAAACAGCCATATTCAGATACAGTGGATTATTGTAAGGACTGGAAAATCCATGTCTCATCATAAAGGACACCACAAAAGCAATCTGTATACAAATCAAATCAAGTATGATAAAATCCAAATGTTTTGTCCAGCCTTTGGGGCCCTTTTTGTACATAGCCTTTTATCCTTTCCCAAAGAATCCAGGTGCTTTCCACTTTCGTTCTTTGCATTTTGGTGCTTTTCACTTCAGTTCCCTATGCGTCCCTTTCCCCAGTGCAAATCTTATGGCTGTAATAATCCAGATATATCGGGCAATACTGGGAACAAGGAATTATCGCCAGATTACATCTACGCTATGACAGACACAAGAATTTTTACACCACGGCACCCCCTGGAAGAGGGCACCGTGATAACCACATGTCTTACAAATCTTTGTTTTTCTTTCGGGCAGATGCCCGTCAATTAATCATGCATGATTAATTAATTTCATTAATTTTTTTTGGTGGGAGCTGTTAAAAACAGCTCCCTGTTGCTTAGCGGTTAAATTTAACCTTTTTTGCACAAACGGCTGCACCTGCAAGGCAGATGAGCAGTGCAATGCCAGCTACCGGAAGAGTTTCACCAGTCTTGGGTGAAGCTGCCGCATCTGTAGCAGCAGGAGCTGCTGCAGGAGCTGCACCGGCTTTCTGGGAAATTTCAACGATAGCTACGGCAGAGAAGCTGCTGAATTTTGCAGTAATCTTACCTGCTTCAATCTTAGTAGCATCAATCTTCTCCCAGCTTCCGTCTTTTTTCTGATGCAGTAAAACATATTTGCCATCTGCTTTAATAGCTGCATTCTCGATGGTAACCTCTGCACCGCCTTCAGGACCCTGCACGTCAACTACGGCAAGAATCTTCTCCACTTTCACAGTGGAGCCTACAACGCCTTCAGCTTTGCCGGCTGCATCAGCAGCATCATAAACAGTGACATCAACAGCAGCAACTGTAACGGAAGCACCGTCAGCAGTTTTTGCTACAGTTTTTGCTGCCTGCTCCTCCAATACTGCATTTGTAATACTGGAGTCTGCTGTACTCTTACTGGGAGCTGCAAATGCAGTCATACCAAGGGTAAGTGCAAGTGCCATGCTCACAGCAAGCATTTTGGATAATTTTTTCATTGGACTCGTTCCTCCTTTCGTAGAATCATGTGGTTATATCAAGCCTTTCGGCCTAATACCAAATTAGTAAAATAACACATTACCGGACTTC
>CAZRZM010000210.1:0-4948 GCA_964604575.1 uncultured Acetatifactor sp. | reverse complement strand
AGCCGCTTGTTTTTCTGCGCATGTGGTATACTAATCAGGAAATGGGTTTAACAAAAGAGAATGGAGCACAATATGCAGGAAAAAGTATTAGTTTTGGATATAGACGGCACTCTTACCAATTCCCGGAAAGAAATCAGCCCGGCGACGAAAGAAGGAATTATCGCCACCTTAAAACGAGGTCATAAAGTAATTCTGGCATCCGGGCGTCCCACACCGGGAATGCGCCGTTATGAGCAGGAGCTGGAACTGGAAAAATACAAAGGCTATCTGTTATCTTTTAACGGCGGACGTATTATAGAATGCCATAGTGGGGAAATTGTATATCAGAGGACGCTGCCAAACACAGTAATTCCCGGATTATATGGTTTTGCAAAAAAGAATGGCTGTGGGCTTGTCACCTATTTGGGAGACCATATTATATCCGCTTTTGAACCGGATGAGTATGTCAGTCTGGAGTCCCGGATAAATGGGATGGAAGTAAAGGTGGCGGAAAATTTTGTGGAATACGTTGATTTTGATGTAAACAAATGTCTGCTGACGGCGCCTGTCGGGAAAGCGCCCAAGCTGGAAAAGGCATTGCAGGAAAAATATGGGGATATGCTGAGTATTTACCGCTCGGAGCCTTTTTTTATAGAAGTAATGCCTAAGAATGTGGACAAGGCGGCGTCCCTGGACCGTTTGCTGGAGACCTTCGGTTTAACCAAAGACAGCGTTATCTGCTGTGGCGATGGTTTCAATGATATCACTATGATAAAATTTGCAGGACTGGGTGTGGCGATGGGCAATGCGCAGCCCGCAGTAAAAGAAGCAGCCGACTACATTACAGGAACAAATGATGAGGATGGGCTGGTTCCGGTAATTGACAAGTTTATTCTGACTGAAAGGTAAAGAGAATAAAGCCCAGAATCAGGAAAGGATGGAATATTCCATGACAATAAAACTGCCGGAAAAAGTAAAATATGTGTTACACACCATTGCGGATGCCGGTTACGAAGCATATGTGGTAGGCGGCTGTGTACGGGATTCCATTTTGGGAAGAAAGCCGGAGGACTGGGATATCACAACCTCTGCCAGACCGGAAGAGATAAAGGCACTGTTTCGCCGTACCATAGATACGGGAATCCAGCATGGTACGGTTACGGTTATGCTGGACAAGGAAGGGTTTGAAGTTACCACTTACCGTATTGACGGAAAATATGAGGACAGCAGACATCCCAAAGAAGTCACCTTTACCCCGAACCTGACAGAGGACTTAAAGCGCAGAGATTTTACTATTAATGCTATGGCATATAACGAAGAAAAGGGACTGGTGGACCTCTTTGGGGGTATGGAAGATATAGAGCAGGGAATTATCCGCTGTGTGGGTGATGCGAAGGAGCGTTTCACGGAGGATGCCCTGCGTATTATGAGAGCTGTCCGGTTTTCTGCCCAACTGGGTTATGAAATAGAGGAACAGACCAGGGAGGCCATTACGCTGCTGGCGTCTAATCTGCGCAGTATCAGTGCGGAGCGCATTCAGGTGGAGCTGACAAAGCTTCTGGTGTCTCCTAACCCGGATTTTCTGCGGACTGCCTATGAGACCGGGATTACCGCAGTTGTTTTTCCGGAGTTTGACAAAATGATGGAAACGCCCCAGAATCATCCCCATCATATGTACTCGGTGGGAGAACATACGCTGCATGGACTTCTCTGTGTGGAAGCGGATAAAGTCTTGCGTCTGGCAATGCTGTTTCATGATGTGGGAAAGCCGGATACCATAAGTGAGGATGAAAAAGGTGTACATCATTTCCACGGGCATCCGGCAGCAGGGGAGGAGATAACCAAGTCCATCCTGCGGCGGCTGCGTTTTGACAACGACACCATACACATCGTGAGCCGGCTGGTTTTATATCACGATTATGGCAATGGTGTGGAGCCGGATATGAGAATTGTGCGCCGCGCCATGAATAAAATAGGGGAAGATGTTTTCCCCCTTCTTTTTCCCATAAAGTATGCGGATATTATGTCCCAGAGTGATTATATGCGTCAGGAGAAGCTGGAGTCGCTGGAGCGCTGGAAAGAATTATATCAGGAGATTGTGGACAGCAGGCAGTGTGTATCCTTAAAGTCAATGGCGGTGACAGGAAGCGATTTGATTGCCATGGGCATGAATCCGGGAAAAGAAATCGGCGAGCAGTTACAGACCCTGCTTCGTCTGGTGATTGAGAATCCGGAGTGTAATACAAAGGAGTACCTTCTGGCAGAGGCGCGGAAGAATCTGAATTTTCAGAATTAAGATTTTCCTTTAACATACTTTACCCTTTTTGCTCATATGATAGCTTAGGATAAAAGCGCTATAGAGCAGGAGGGTTAATTTAGGGTGAACGATAGAGCAGTTAGCTTGCTGGAACAATATGACATTGAGGTTCTCCGTACCAGAAAAGGCAGAGGTGCCATTATATGTGATACAAACAGAGGGTGTCTGATATATAAAGAGTATATGGGCAATGAGAATCGTATTCAGTTACAGAACAAGCTGTTGACCCATATAGGAGAGCATGGAAATGTAGCAGTGGAAAGCATTATCCCTACCAGGGAAGGTGCCTTGTCTGTGAGAGACAATGATGGGGTTTCCTATATTTTGAAAACCTATTGTGAAGGCAGGGAGTGCAATATTTATGATAAAGAAGAGTGTATGGAAGCAGTGAGTCTGCTGGCAAAAATGCACCAGAGTCTGGAAGCATTTGAGGATACGGACTGCGGGGTTCCCATTTTTTCCCAGGAAAAAGAGTATGGAAAAAGAAACCGGGAACTGAAAAAAGTCCGTAAGTACCTGCAGCAGAGAAGCCAGAAAACGTGGTTTGAAATCCAGTTGTTACATACATTTGATTTTTTCCTAAATCAGGCACTTGCAGTTGCACAGGATTGGAGCTATTATCAAGGTATAGGAGCTGCGTCAGCAGAGGGTTTGGCCGGAAAATGCGGATTCTGCCATGGAGATTACCAGTATCATAATATTTTAAAAGGAGAAAAAGGCTGGTTTCTGATAAATTTTGAGAAGTGCATTCCCGATGACCCTATCCGGGATTTGTATTTATTACTGCGCAAGCTGTTGGAAAAAAGTAACTGGTCCATTCCTCTGGGAGAGGACCTGTTAAATGCCTATGAGGCAGAGCGCCCCATATCCGCCATGAGCAGGATTGATTTGTACTATCGTCTGGCTTACCCGGAGAAATTCTGGAAGATAGTGAATTTTTACTATAATTCCGGCAAAGCATGGATACCGGAGCGCAATCAGGAAAAACTGGATAAACTGGTATCCCAGGAGCAGGCGAAACAGGATTTTCTGACAGAAGTATTTCGTATTGTGAAAAAGTAAAAAGACTTTGAAAGAGGACCCAGAGAAGATATAAGGAGTAAAGAGTGAAAAGACAAAGAACAAAAGAGCAGAAAAGACAAAAAAGGTATCTGATGCTTCCCATAACAATTCTGACAGTTTTGTCATTATCTGCATGTACCAATTTTTCAGCCGGCAACCACAATCCGGATATCAGTCAGTTGGGAGTAGAAAATACAGAACGTATTGACACCGGATTTGAACTGACAGGACCGGGCAGCTATGATTCCGCGGATACCACCATTTTAATTGAGAAGAACAGCGATGACAGTACCATCACTTTTTTAAATCTGGATTTGGGAAAGCAGTATACCCTTTCCATAGACGGGACCACGTATCTTTATGACAAATATGGGGAGAGTATTTCACTGGAACAGATTCCCAAAGGCTCTATTGTGGATATAAAATTTTTGAAATCCAAGAAGCATCTGACCTCCATGCAGTTATCTGCCCAGTCATGGTCCTATGAAAATGTGGAGCGGTATGAGATAGATACAGTGCGTGGAGAAGTGACAATTGGTGAAGAAACCTATAAAATCAGTGAAAATACCCAGTATCTGTCCGCTGGCAGGAATATTGACAGCATGGAACTGAATGCGTCGGATGTGCTGAATTTCTATGGTCTGGATAAGGAAATTCTCTGTGTTACGGTGGAAAAAGGGCATGGTTATCTGAGACTTGTCAATGATGAGAATTTCGTGGGCGGCTGGATTGAAATCGGTCAGTCCCAGATTCAGCAGATTACCCAGGATATGCTGCTCACGGTGCCGGAGGGCAGTTATGAGGTAGGTATCAGCCACAAAGGTGGCGGTGGCACCAAAAGTGTGGTGATAAACCGTAATGAAGAGACCTCGCTGGATATCGGCGATTTGACGGTGGCAGAAGTACAGTATGGAACGATTCTGTTTTCTCTCAGTCCTTCCTCAGCCAGTCTCTATATTGACGGCACAAAGCAGGATACCTCCCAGCCCGTTTCACTGGAATACGGTATCCACCAGTTGATTGTGAAAGCAAACGGATATCAGACCATCACCCGGTATCTACGTGTAGGGGAAGAATCTGCCGCCATTGATATTTCTCTGGATGCCCTGGAAGGGTCGGAACAGGAAGGAAGCGTAAGCGGTTCTGACGGCAACAAGACCAATAATACAGATACCATAACCGGTTATTATAAAGTATATGTGGATGCTCCGGAGCAGGCGGAGGTTTATCTGGATGGTAATTATGTAGGTATCTCGCCCTGCAGTTTCCGCAAGAACAGCGGCGCCCATGTGATTACACTCCGCAAGAGTGGATATGTAACCAGAAGTTATACAGTGCAGGTGGACAGTGAGGACAAAGATATCTCCTATTCTTTTGCCGATTTGGTGAAAAGCAGCAACTAAGGGGCTAAAAATGCGTAACAGTTCAGCCTTTCCTCTTCCAATATATTTTGTGGCGTCGGTGCTGTGTCAGGGCTTCTGTCAGCAGGCAAAAGTTCCGGATGGGAATTTTCTAACCGGGCAGAGACGGTTGTTGCATGTTACGGTCGGTGACAAGAGGCATCCATGCCTCGTGTCACCTAAATTGCGC
>CAZRZM010000209.1:3464-5005 GCA_964604575.1 uncultured Acetatifactor sp. | reverse complement strand
ATGCCCATGGGTAAGCAGCACTCCCCGGATAGAAAATCCATTTTTTACCAGATTATCATGAATCTGCTGCCCGTAATCGGCAGGGTCCACCACGATGGCTTCCCCACTTCCCTCCCGGTATACAAAATAAGTATTCGTGCTGCAGGTTCCCAGCACCATACGTCCGATTTTTAACTCACCCATCTTTCAAATATTCCTTTCCGGTACACTCTTTATGTCCTCTCAATATCAATAACACTTTCAATACTGCGAATCTTATCAATCACGCGGTTTAACTCCTCGCGCCCCGTAATTTCAAAGGTGGTCTGGAGAGTGGCAAGCCCCTGTCTGCTGGTTCTGGTATTCATGGTGAGAATATCAATATTTTTCTCGGTGAGGGCTTTGGAAATATCTGCCAGCAGACCGTTACGGTTATTGGCATATATCTTGATTTCCACCATATATTTCTCCGCATGAATCTCCTCCGGTGCCTGCCACTCCGCATCAATGAGTCTGACACGCTCAAGCTCCGGCAGGCTCAAAATATTCACACAGTCCGTACGGTGGATGGAAATACCTCTTCCCCTTGTGACAAATCCCACAATCTCATCACCCGGCACCGGGGAACAGCATTTGGAAAAGCGGACGGATAAGTCCGCAATGCCCTTCACTACAATACCGCTCTTACTTTTCATGGCTGCAGGTTTCCCAGCCTGTATACGGTTTGCCTCCGCAATTCCTGCCAGAACCTCTTCGTTGGTTGGCTCCTTCTTGTGGTCTCGGTCATACAGCTCCTGCATACGGTTCACCAGTTGTCCCTCTTTCAGGGCGCCGTGTCCCACCGCCGCCAGTACGGATTCCCAGTCCCGGAATCCATACTTACGCATAACCACATCCATATATTCCTGCTTTAACAGCGCGGCTGTATTAATATTTCTGGCCTTACAGTAGGCGTTCAGCAGTTCCTTGCCTTTTGTAATATTGTCGTCCTTTACTTCATTCTTAAACCACTGGTTAATTTTATTTTTCGCCTGGGTGCTCTTTACCACATTGAGCCAGTCACGGCTGGGCCCCTTGGAATTCTGTGAGGTGATAATCTCAATACGGTCACCGTTTTTAATTTCATAATCAATGGTAACCAGTCTGCCGTTGACCCGCGCACCCACCATCTTATTACCCACTGCGGAATGAATGCTGTAGGCAAAATCAATGGGTGTGGAGCCTGTGGGGAGGTTCTTCACCTCGCCGGTAGGGGTAAAGCAGTATACATTGTCTGAAAACAGGTCTAAATCATTTTTCAGCAGATTCATAAATTCCTTATTGTCGGACATATCCCTCTGCCATTCCAGAATCTGACGCAGCCAGACCAGCTTTTCCTCTTCCTGTGCCTCCACCTTTTTGCCGTCGGACGCCTCTTTATATTTCCAGTGGGCGGCAATACCGTACTCCGCCGCCTTGTGCATTTCAAAGGTGCGTATCTGTATCTCAAAAGGCTGTCCCGTACTGCCTATCAGTGTGGTATGGAGGGACTGGTACATATTTGCCTTGGGCATGGCGATGTA
>CAZRZM010000209.1:0-3454 GCA_964604575.1 uncultured Acetatifactor sp. | reverse complement strand
CCCGGAATGGGCTTATACATCTCATGAATAACACCCAGTGCCGCATAACAGTCCTTCACTGTATCCACGATAATGCGGACAGCAAACAAATCATATATCTGGTCTAAGGTTTTGTTCTGGTTTTTCATTTTCTTGTAAATACTGAAGAAATGTTTGACACGTCCGTCCACCTTGGCTTTAATTCCGGCGTTTCTGATGTGTTCGCCCACTTCGTCCACTATTCCCTGGATATATTTCTCACGGACACTCTTGCGCACCGCTATTTTGTCCACCAAATCATAATATATCTCCGGCTCCAGATATTTTAAGGACAAATCATCCAGTTCAATCTTAATTCTGCTGATACCCAGACGCTGCGCTATGGGACAGTAAATCTCAAGGGTTTCCTTCGCTATCCTCTGCTGGCTCTCAGGAGTTTTATATTTCAGGGTACGCATATTATGGAGTCTGTCGGCAAGCTTAATCATGATTACACGGATATCCTTCGCCATTGCCAGAAACATCTTGCGCAGATTCTCCGCCTGCATCTCCAGTTTTGCGTCAGGCTGTTCGCCATTTCCCGAAAGCGGTATTTTTTCCAGCTTGGTAACACCGTCCACCAAAAGCGCCACATCATCCCCAAACTCCCGCTTTAAGTCCTCATCTGTCATGACGGTGTCTTCCACCACATCATGCAGAATACCTGCCACAATGGTTTCTTTGTCCAGCTCCAAATCCGCCAGAATAATCGCCACGTTTAAAGGATGTATAATATAAGGCTCCCCCGATTTGCGAAACTGGTCCCTGTGTGCCTCACATGCAATCTCATAGGCTTTGGCTATCATGGAAATATCATCGCTGGGATGGTATTTATGCACACGATTAATAAGCTCCTGATATAACTCATCGGGATTTACAAATTCCTGTGATTCACTTATCCTGCCATCATCAAAGATTACATCTGTCTTTTCTTCTGTCATAACTAACTTCGCGCCTGCTTTCTTTATTTACCGGGATAAGAGATTGCTGCCTCCAGACGGTACTCTCCTATCTTCTCACGTCCTTTCAGACCTGCCAGCTCAATTAAAACAACAACACCGACCACTTCGCCGCCCAGGGACTCAATCAGCTTAATCATCGCCTCTGTGGTTCCACCGGTGGCAATCAAATCATCCACAATCAACACTTTCTGACCGGGCTTAACACTGTCTTTGTGCATTTCGATAGTAGCCTTGCCATACTCCAAATCATAAGTCATCTCCACTGTCTCGCAGGGCAGTTTTCCCTTTTTACGAATCAATACAAATGGTTTGTGGTTATTATATGCAATAGGAGTTCCAAAAATAAATCCTCTCGACTCCGGTCCCGCCACCACATCATAATCCAAGTCCTTTATCTTATCCTGCATGGTCTCAATCGCAAGATGTAAGCCCTCCGCATCCTGAAGGACACTTGTCACGTCCCTGAAAATAATTCCTTCCTCAGGAAAATCCGGTATACTTCTTACATACTCTTCCAGTTTTTTCATGCTCTACCTCTTTTCTGCTTCCTCTTCTTTTGTAGTTCAGTCATACTAACGATTATATATTTTTTCTTGGGGAAAGTCAAAATCATCCGTTTACGGCATCCAGCTGTTTCTTAACAAAATATTTGATAATGTCCGCTCTGGTGATGATTCCGATAAAAATATTCCTGTCATCTATGACCGGCACAAAATTCTGTATCTGTGCCTGCCCCAGAAGCTGCTCCATATTGGTGTCAATGCAGACTGCCTGCACTTTACCACACCGGATAATATCGCGGATGGAAGTATGCTCCAGCTTCTTCATGGTGATATCATCCATATTCTCATTGTGACTTAAAATACTCCACAGAAAATCCCCCTCGCTGACCGCACCAACATATCTGTCCTCAGAATCTACCACCGGAACTGCGGTATAACCGCTTCTGCCCAACTTTTCCAGTCCCTGTCTGATAGTCATACTGTCACGCAGATAAGTCACTTCCACTTTCGGTAAAATAAATGATGCTATGTTCACTAATTTTCTCCTTTTTTCTTATGCTGTACATCTCTCTTCTCTATTCGGTATCCTGCGGCATAGGTGCTTTATCGCTTCCCGGCACCTCTTCCTCCTCATTCTGTACATCCATCTGCGGTTCCTCTTTCCTCTCATCCTCCTTCTTTTTGCTTATTTCCCGCGGCTTCTCCTTTCCCTTTAAAAATCTGGTGATTTTCCGGGCAAAATAAATGGTTGTGAAACAGTCCGTCACACCGCTTAATATTAAGCTGATTCCCAGCAGACGGAACAAAAGCACTGCTGCCCAAAAAGGATTTGCTACCAGCAGTACTCCCAGTCCCACATTCACTGCCGCCACTGCCAGCATAATCACCCAGTTGCCATAATCAAGACGTTTCATATCTATCACATCCTGCAGCTTCATGCAGCCGCTCACAAGCACTAAAAGCCCCAGCAGAAAAGGCACCAGCCCAATCACAACCTCCACTTTATAAAATACAATACATCCCAGTGCAATACTTATCAGACCATACACAAAATCATTGTGGTAATAATTCTCATGGGCATCCCTGAGCAGATAACAAATCATGGAAACTGCTCCTGCCAGAATCAGCACCACACCAATCAGATATGCCAGTGTTTTCTCCATAGTTTCGGGTATCACCAGCGCCACGATTCCCAGCAGAATATAGAAACATCCCGTCAGCAATGCTTCCCATTTCATTTCTTTGAAAAATTTCATATGGTAATCCCTGCCTTTCCTTGTAATGTATTCAGTATACTACATTTTACCCAAATAGAAAACATTATATTGACAAAAAGAACCTTTCGGGATAATACTTCCCCAAAAGGTTCCTGCATTTTTTTTATTTTTTTCCACAGCACTTTTTGTACTTCTTGCCGCTTCCACAAGGGCATAAGTCGTTTGGATAAATCTTCTTGTCCTTTACAATCGTAGTGGAGGCTTTCTGCTCTTTATAGAGTGCCTTTCTGGTATCCTCATCGAAAATATCATTCCACTCTTCCAGATTGTACAGCCAGTCTGCATCTGCTGCCACCATATTCTTGTAAAGCTTCTGTTTGTCAAAGCCCAGATTAACTATGGTATCCTCCTCCATCTCCTCGATGGGGTTTGCCTCCACAAGGCTCTCATCGATACCGTCCAGAAAACCGGTCATTGTCATAATACTCACACCGTACTTCTCTGCCAGTTCCCTGACAGTACCCTTTACCACTTCATCGGGATTTTTCAGAAGCTGTGCATAAATCTCCTTCTCCTCCTGAAAATAGGCTGTCCAAAGCTGCTGCAGTTTATTTTTGTCTACCGAGTCATTATATGCGATTTCTCTCCACTGTTCTAATAATGCCATACTGATACCATCCTTTATGTAATATTGTAACTATTCAGAACCTATATGTTTTCCATACAATCTCTTGTAAGTATATAACAGATTTTT
>CAZRZM010000208.1:1063-5049 GCA_964604575.1 uncultured Acetatifactor sp. | reverse complement strand
TTTCAGAATTCTGTATTCCTGCCTCATTCAATTGTGCTGTTTTTACGATACCGCCATTGTTTCTTATAATCGTTTTCGCAATATCCAATTTCTTCATAAATCCACCATTTTTGTCAACAAATTTATAGACTATCACTTAGTTTACAGTATACATTAAGTCATATAATTATTCAATCGCAAAAAATTTATTTTGTGTATTAAAAATTATATTTGCATTCCTTATCCTCACATTTCAACTCTGCCTAAACATATCCCATAAAGAGCTTTCACCTTTTTCTGTTATAATTGCCTTCTGATGTATTGCAGTGCATTTCTCAACTGTCGCAAAAATCATAAACATATAAATAGAACAGATAGGCAAAAGGACAAAAAAGTGGTACAATAAACAGTAATAGAAAAATGGAAATAAAAAATTATGTTGCAGAGGAGGAGCGATGTGAAACAGATTGCATGGAATGACAGATATAAGCTGGGAATTGACTTCATCGACAAAGAGCATAAAATACTTTTCTCAACTATGAATAAACTTCTGAAACTCAGTGAAGATGAGGAGAAAAGCGAATGGGTATGCCGGGAAGCGGTAAAATTTTTAAAAAACCACTCCCTGGAGCATTTTGAACACGAAGAGATGTATATGCAGTCAATTAATTATAGTGAATATGAGATACATAAACGTCTGCATGATGATTTCCGGAAAAAGACACTGCCGGCACTGGAAAGAGAGATGGAGGAAATGGATTACTCAACCGATTCTATCCGGCATTTTCTTGGCGTCTGCATCGGATGGGTAATCTCCCATACACTGACGGAGGATATGGCCATATCGGGAAAAATCAACAGCAAATGGATGGATATTCCCCACGAGAAAGAGCAGGAAGTCATGGAACAGACCATTATCCAGCTTATTCAGGATATTTTTCATCTAAATGCCAAAATGATTAGCGAGCAGTATAATGGACAGGATTTTGGAAAAGTAATGTGCTGCCGGTTTATTTACCGGGGACAGGAGAAAAAAAAGTGGGAAGTCATCCTCGTCTATGAGGAGCAGCTTCTGCTTAAAATCATGAGCAGGATACTCAATATGGAATATCCGAAAATAGATGATATGGCTGTTAATGTCTGTCGATATATCTCCCGCCAGTTTTTAGAGCGGATTAGAGAGAACTTCCCGGCATTGGAATTATTTGAGTTAGAGAAGGAGAGTCTGCTGACTCACGAGCAGCTTTGTGATTCCTTTGAACGTGAGCACCCTTCCTGTAGTCTGCTGTTTGATACAGGAGCAGGATATTTCGCATTTTGCGCAATATCCGCTGATTCCATTCACAGCCAGATTGCCTCTTCCATTAACGCTCAAAATGCAATGAATATGGTGACCCAGTATCTGGTTACGGAAGATAAAGAGTGGAAAGAACAGAAAAAAAAGATTCTCATAGTAGATGATTCGGATTTTATGCGGAAAAAAATAATCCAGTTGCTCGAAAGCGATTATACCGTAATTGAAGCCACCTCCAGCGTGTCCGCCATCCAGAGTATCGTGCTTAACAGACCGGACCTTGTACTGCTGGATTATGAGATGCCCATCTGCGACGGAAGACAGACGCTGGAAATGATTCGTTCCGAAGAAACAACCGCAGGTATTCCGGTTATGTTTCTTACCGGACGGGGAGACAGGGAAAGCGTTAAAAAAGTTATGGCATTAAAACCAGAGGGATATTTGCTGAAAACAATGCCGGAGGAAGAGATTAAGAAGACAGTTGATAACTTCTGGGTAAAAGGGAAATAGATAGAAACAAGTGAAAAAGGAGCATTCTCATGGAACAGCAGCCTTCCATTTTAAAAGAAATCCGTCCTCATGGCACGAAATCTTTTCCCTGCGCCATCTATCGGACGCACTCTGTCGGAAAAGGTACCTTAGTCAAACATCACTGGCATGATGAGGTGGAAATTCTCTACTTTTCCGGCGGACAGTTCCGTCTGGAAATTAATATGGAATCCTTCCCCATCCAATCGGAATGCTTCTATTTCATCAATCCCGGGGAACTGCACAGTATCATCACGGAAACAGCCGACAGCCACTGGGAGGATGCTGTGGTTTTTTCCCCGGACATTTTAAGCTTTGACTCTTACGACGAGGCACAGATTCATTTAATCCAGCCTATCCAGAATGGCAGACTGCTTTTCCCCCGCCATATCACGCCGGAGCAAACTGCATTCACTCCCATCCGAAGTGCTTTTATGGACATCATGCACTCTTTTGGTCAAATGACATGGGAAGCTTCTCCCGCCAAAGACAGTTCCCTTGTCACCGATGACTTAACCAGCCAATTATATATCAAGTCCTCCCTATTGTATATTCTCGCTACCCTTTCCGACCACAGACTCTTTACGCCCACAGAAAAAAATTTGGATAAACGTGTGGAAAGCATCAAAACCGCTTTGACCTATATCAAGGACAATTACAAGGAAAAAATATATATAGCCGATTTGGCAGAACAGGCGAGCCTGAATGAGCAATACTTCTGCCGCCTTTTCAAAAAGGCAATCGGACGCTCCCCCATAGAATATATCAACGAATACCGGATTAAACAGACCAGACGGCTTCTGGAAGAGACCAACTTATCGGTTACGGAAATCTGTCTGGAATGTGGCTACAACAATCTGGGCAACTTTTTACGGGAATTCCGCAAATATACGGGAACAACGCCTCTGCAATATAGAAAAAATTCAGAAAAAGTCAAAATAATGTAATTTTAAATCACATAATCGTAAGATATCCCACAATCATGTCAGTATAATGAACCTAACAAGCGAAACGAAGTAAGTTATTTCAGGAGGTCCCGTTATGACAAGAAAGTGGTGGCATGACAAAGTAGCATATCAAATTTATCCAAAAAGCTTTTATGATTCTAATGGAGACGGTATCGGCGATATTCCGGGAATTATCAGTAAACTGGATTATCTGCATGATTTGGGTGTAGACATCCTCTGGCTTTCTCCCTGTTACCAATCCCCTCTGGCAGACCAGGGTTATGATATCTCAGATTATTACAACATTGACCCCCGTTTCGGCACCATGAAAGATATGGAACAATTGATTGCCGAAGCCAAAAAACGAAATATGTATATCCTCATGGACCTGGTTGTCAATCACTGCTCCGATGAGCATGAATGGTTCCAAAAAGCCTGCGAAGAGCCGGATGGAAAATATGGCAATTTTTTCTATCTGCGGGACAAGAAAGAGGGAGAACTGCCTACCAACTGGCGTTCTTATTTTGGAGGTTCCGTATGGGATGATTTGCCGGGCACTGACAAACAATACCTGCATGTATTCCATAAAAAACAGCCGGATTTAAACTGGGAAAATCCCGAACTGCGGGAGGAAATATACAAAAATATCAACTGGTGGCTGGACAAGGGACTGGGCGGTTTCCGCATAGATGCCATCATGAATATCAAAAAGGCTCTGCCCCTTCGCAGCTATGCGCCTGACAGGGAAGACGGACTTTGCAGCATTCACGCCATGCTGCAGGAAGCCAAAGGCATCGGAGCGTTTCTGGAGGAAATGCGGAACCGCACATTTCAGAAACATGATGCGTTTACCGTAGGAGAAGTATTTAACGAAAAGCCTGAGGAAATACAAGATTTCATCGGGGACAACGGCTACTTTTCCAGTATTTTTGATTTTAACGAAACAATATTCGGAAGCAGCGATAAGGGCTGGTACGATGCAAAGCCCATCACGCCGGACGATTATAAAAAATGCTGTTTTGAATCTCAGGCAAAAGTGAAAGATATCGGCTTTCTGTCCAATATTATTGAGAACCATGACGAGCCCCGCGGTGTCAGCCGCTATATCCCCGAAGGAGAATGCTGCATAGAAAGCAAGAAAATGCTGGCAGCACTGAACTTTATGCTGCGCGGTCTTCCCTTTATCTATCAGGGTCAGGAGCTGGGAATGGAAAATATGCCCATCTCCTCCATTGACG
>CAZRZM010000208.1:0-1053 GCA_964604575.1 uncultured Acetatifactor sp. | reverse complement strand
ATGAGACTGCACAAAAAGCTGGACTTTCCTCCGATGAAGCATTAAAGATTATATCCCGGTTCAGCAGGGACAATGCCCGCACGCCCATGCAGTGGTCAAATGGAACAAACGCCGGATTTACCACCGGAACACCCTGGCTTAAGGTCAACCCGAATTATGTTTCCATCAACGTTCAGGCACAGCTTGCGGATTCCGATTCCGTGCTAAGTTTTTATAAACAGTTGATTGCACTCCGCAAAAATCCTGTTTATAAAGAAACCGTCGTGTACGGCGATCTGGAACCAGTGTGGGAAGAGCAACACAATTTGATGGCATACTACCGAAAAGGCGATAAAACCCTGCTGGTGGTTGGCAATTACCAAAAAGATGAGCAGGAAATTGTACTTCCCACTGCATACCAGAAAGTACTGTTAAATAATTATACAGATATTACAGAAGAAAACAATACAATCCGACTATACGGATACCAAATATTAATATTAGAAATGTAACGGAAATAATGACGCGAAAGGAATGGTGAAAATTATGAACAAAGCCTGGTGGAAAGAAGCGTTTGTTTATCAGATTTATCCCCGCAGTTTTATGGACAGAAACGGAGACGGTATCGGCGATATTCCGGGAATCATCAGCAGACTGGACTATTTGAAATATCTGGGAATTGACGTTATCTGGCTCTCCCCGGTATATCAGTCCCCCAACGACGACAACGGTTACGATATCAGTGATTATCAGGCGATTATGGATGAGTTCGGCACAATGCAGGATTTCGACGAATTGTTGGCAGAAGCACATAGGCGCGGCATCCGCATTGTTATGGATTTGGTGGTGAACCATACTTCCGACGAACATAAGTGGTTTATGGAAAGCCGGAAATCCAGAGACAACAAATACCGGGACTACTATATCTGGCGTGAGGGTAAAGATGCCCAGACTCCGCCCAACAACTGGGGCTCCTGCTTCGGTGGTTCTGCATGGCAGTATGACGAAGAAACCGCCATGTACTACCTGCATCTCTTTTCCAAAAAACAACCTGACTTAAACTGGGATAATCCC
>CAZRZM010000207.1:0-5055 GCA_964604575.1 uncultured Acetatifactor sp. | reverse complement strand
CAAGTGCAACAGAAATAAACCGCCAGCTCAACACGGCTTGTCGTGTTGAGACTGGTAAGGGTGGAAAGGCAGTGTAAGAGACTACCGTCCGTCCGGTAACGGGCGGAGCCATGTAAACCCCATCCGAAGCAAGACCAAATAGAAAGCAACAGGCCTGCCCGGCCTGCTTTCAGGTGGGTCGCTTGATGCGGCTGGCAACAGCCGTACTAGATAGATGATGGTTCAACGACATAACCCGGCTTATCGTTTTGCTTATACAAAGAGAGAAGAGGAACCTCACCGGATGGATTCGGTGGGGTTGTTTTGTGTATTTAGAGATGTTGCGTTGGAACTTGTTTCCGGCAGAGTGCAGACACTATTTTTCGGTGGCATTATGCAGGACATTCCAGTAAGTCTCTGGCACATTGGTTTTGTCAGCAAGGGCTGCCAGAATCAATAGAGTCTTGCTTATAGTACTTATAGTACTGCAACAGGAAAAACGGAAATGAGTAGTACAAGAATAGAGAGATTACATGAAAGAGTAGTACTAAACTGAGGAAAAAAGAGAATTAGTAGGATAGAAATGTTCAAATTTTGTCATGCCGTAATACTAAATCAGGAAAAGAACAAAATTAGTAGGATGGAAATAAGAAAAATTTATCAAAAAGTAGTACTTAATTAAGAAAAAGTAAGAATAAGTAGGATAGAAACGCATAATTTTGTCAAAGGCATACTACTAAACCGTGAGAAAAAGAGAATTAGTAGGATGAAAATGGAAAAAAGCCGACAGGATGTAGTACTAAATGGAGAAAAATTAGGATTTCGTAGGACGAAAAGGTACAAATGCCATCAAGTCGTAGTACGAAATAAGAAAAAAGTGCAGATTAGTAGGATGAAAACAGAAAAATCCTATTGAAGTGTAGTACTAAATCAAGAAGAAGCAGAAATTAGTGGGACAGAGACGAGTAAATGTTGTCAGGGAGTAGAAAGACTTAGGTTGAGATAGTCAGGGGAGGTGGTTCGGCAGTATGACAACACAGAGGGAATTTAGATTGGGGCATATGGCAGCAGGCATGGAAAAATGGGTTTGTTTGGGACTGGTATTGGTGTTTGCGGGCGCAGTCTGTGCAGGGTGTGGAGTGGAGCAGGCGAAGCCTGACAGGGAATATCAGGATGTATCTGTAAGAGAGGAAGCTACCCGAAACGAAACGATTGAAAATGATATGAGGGATAATCAGTCAGCCGGGAATCAGCCATTAAGGAACCCGCAGGCTACAAATCAAGCATTTGGGGAAGATGATATGGATGATGGTGGGACGGAGGAAAAATGGAGAAGCGCCCCGTTGGTTGAAGTAGAGAATCCGGAGGAAGAGAATCTGGCAGACTGGATGCAGCAGAATGCGTCCGGCACGATGGTGCAGATTAGTACGGGAAAGATAACGGGAAGTGGAGTGTTATGGCAGGTGTCGGGAGAAATGTTGTATATTGTCACAGCCCGGCACGTTGTGGAGAATGGCAGTGAACCTATAGAAGTTTGTTTTGTGGATGGAACAACGGCTGTGGTTACAGAGAGCTGGTTAAGCGGGAATGTGGACCTGGCATTTTTGGTCGTGGACAGCAGTGTGTTTCGTGGGGAACAGATAGAGCAGTACTGTCTGGTAAATACAGACAAGGAAAGTTTTGATGAACTGGAAGGCGGAGATGGAATTATACTTATGGCATCTGCCAGTGGTGTGGGAATGGATGCCTATGAGGGAAATCTGGTGGATAGCTGGATTTATCTGGAAGATTTTGGACAGTATATGATGCACATACATGTGTACGCCTATGAAGGAATGTCCGGTGGAGGTGTGTTCGACCAGAAGGGGTATTTTATCGGGACTTTTTGTGGAGAAAGTGGTGATACGGATGGTGCGGCAGTGCCACTTGGGATTATTCAGACAGAATTTATAAGGATGCTGGAAGAGTAACAGTGGTCTGATATGTCATCTATAAGTTGTTGGAAGATATGATACAGTTTATAAAACTTTTGGATTTGAAATATTGAAAAGAGATTATGAATGGGATAAAATAAGAAACAGTTGGTGAATATATCCATATTATTTCAGAAAAGTTGATAACAGAAAGGATTGAGTGAAATGACAAAGATTGATGTGGTATCCGGTTTCCTGGGAGCAGGAAAAACTACTTTAATAAAGAAGCTGTTGAAAGAGGCACTGGACGGAAGCAAAACGGTATTGATTGAAAACGAGTTTGGTGAGATTGGTATTGACGGTGGTTTTTTAAAGGAAGCAGGAATTGAGATTAAGGAAATGAATTCCGGCTGTATCTGCTGTTCTTTAGTAGGTGATTTTGGAACTTCCCTGAAAGAGGTTATAAACACGTATGCCCCGGAGAGAATTTTAATAGAGCCGTCAGGTGTGGGTAAATTGTCTGATGTACTCAAAGCAGTGGAGGATGTGGCAGGTAATCTGGATGTACAGATTAACAGTGCGGTAGCTGTGGTGGATGCTACAAAGTGCAAGATGTATATTAAGAATTTTGGGGAATTTTTTATCAACCAGATTGAATATGCAGGCACTATTATTTTGAGCAGAACCGCTAATATTTCAAAGGACAAATTGAACACCTGTATCGAATTGATTCGTGAGCATAACCAGAAAGCCACCATCATCACTACACCCTGGGAGGAGCTGGAAGGAGCTGCTATTCTGGAGACTATTGAAGGGGTGGACAGTCTGGAGGATATGATGCATGATATGCTGGAACATGCGAAAGAAGAGCATGGGCATCATCATGAACACGGCGAGAACTGTACCTGCGGATGTCATGAGCATGATGGGGAACATGACCATGGACACTGCCATCACGACCATGATGAGGACCATGAGCACTGCCACCACCATGAGCATGAAGAGCACGACCATGAGCACTGCTGTCACCATGAACATGAGGAGCACGACCATGAGCACTGCCATCACCATGAGCATGAAGAGCACGACCACGAGCACTGCTGTCACCACGAGCATGAGGAGCACGACCACTGCTGTCACCATGAACATGACGACCACGACCATGGTGAAGACTGCACCTGTGGATGTCACGACCATCACCACGACCATCATGGACATCACCATGCGGATGAAGTATTTACAAGCTGGGGTGTGGAGACACCTACGGTATATACCAGAGAAGAAATTGAACAGATACTGACTGCCCTGGACAGTGGTGAGTATGGTGTGATTCTGCGTGCAAAAGGAATGGTTCCGGCGGAGGACGGCACATGGATTTATTATGATTATGTACCGGAAGAACACGAAGTAAGAACCGGAAAGCCGGAGGTAACAGGAAAGATTTGTGTGATTGGTTCCAAACTGGCAGAGGATAAGCTGAAAGAACTGTTCCGCCAGTAAGGGCAGTACACTGCAGAGGCGGTTAATTAACAGACAACATAAGCAAAAAGAATGAAATAAGAGAACAGCCAAGGGCTGGGAAAGGCAAATGAAAATGAAACCTGTATATGTCATTAACGGTTTTTTGGAAAGTGGTAAGACAGAGTTTATCACATTTACTCTGGGTCAGCCCTATTTCCAGATAAATGGAAAAACTCTTTTGCTGCTCTGTGAGGAAGGGGAAAATGAGTATGATGAGAGTCTTCTTGCAAAGAGCAGGACAGTGGTGGAACTGATTGAGGCAGAAGAGGAGTTCACTCCCTCCAATCTGGTGGAACTGGAGAAAAAGCATAAACCGGACCGTATTATGATTGAGTATAACGGCATGTGGAACTGCAAAAATATGAAGCTGCCCTGGTACTGGAAGGTGGAGCAGCAGGTCACGATGATTGACGGCTCCACATTTCCCATGTATTACACCAATATGCGTTCGCTGCTGGCAGAGATGATTCGTAAATCCGAAATGATTATATTTAACCGCTGTGACGGTATCAGTGAGCTGAACACATATAAAAGAAACATCAAGGCGGTAAATCCCTCGGCAGATGTTATTTTTGAGGATGCCAACGGAGAAATTGATGAGATATTTGAAGAGGATTTGCCCTATGATTTGCAGCAGGATGTGATTGTGCTGGATAATACCGGATATGGTATCTGGTATCTGGATTCCATGGACCATCTGGAGAGGTATATCGGGAAAAAACTGGAGTTTGTGGCGATGGTGTTAAAGCCGGAAAACTTTCCCAAGGGCTATTTTGTTCCGGGACGTATGGCGATGACCTGCTGTGCGGATGATATGGCTTTTCTGGGATATGCCTGCGAATATGCGGGGGCGGACAAGTTACAGCAGAAGGAATGGGTTAAGGTGACTGCTGTTGTTTCCAGAGAATACTGGGAGGACTATAAAGGGGAAGGTCCAATTCTCCATGCAGTCAGTGTGGAGAAAACCAAAGCTCCAAAGGAAGAAATTATCAGCTTTTCATAGGAGAATGGAGAACAGCTTATGGAAATCATTGAATATTTCAGCATAGAAAACCAGGAATTATGGCTTGAAAAAATAAAGCAGAGTGACTGGGGCGCGGGGCAGTTCTTATATGAACTGCTCAAAACCCATACCTTAAAAGACAATACGGGACAGAATACCAGAGTACTCATGCTGGTGGACGGAGAGAGTCTGGCTGGATTCTGTACACTGGCGGAGAAAGATGATATCCAGCCCACAGAACTGACGCCATGGATTGGATTTGTGTACACATTTCCCGCATACAGAGGGCAGGGATGCGCAGGAAAGCTATTAAAACATTGTGAAGAATTGGCGAAGAATGATGGAATGAAAGCAGTATACATATCCACCAACCACATTGGTTTCTATGAAAGATATGGATATGAGTTTTACAAAACAATGAAAGATATGGCTGGTGAAGATTCCAGAGTATATAAAAAACAGTTATAATATTCCAAGATATTGAAAATAGAGTGGCAGGTTGGGATTTGAAAATCTGCCATTCAGATTTTCAACGAGGAAAAGCCCTGGGCTTTTTCGAGTCTGGGATTGCCACAAAGCGGGATTTGCAGATGAATTTCTAAAACTTTCCCTATTTTTCAAGGATTTTAGAGCCTCATA
>CAZRZM010000206.1:0-5236 GCA_964604575.1 uncultured Acetatifactor sp. | reverse complement strand
ATGCCTCTTGTCACCGACCGTAACATGCGACAACCTTCTCTGCCCGGTTAGAAAATTCCCATCCGGAACTTCTGCCTGTTGACAGAAGCCCTGACACAGCACCGACACCACAAAATATATTGGAAAATTAAGGGGCGAACTGTTACCTACTCGTGTCTGAGCGCTTCAATAGGATTGAGCCGTGCTGCTTTCCGCGCGGGATAGATACCAAAGAAGATACCTACGGCAGAGGAGAACACGCTGGCTCCCAGAATGGTGCCAAGTTCTACCTTTGCAGTAAATCCCATCAGGGCACAGAGACCACACGCCCCCAGAACACCGAGTGCAATTCCTATCAGACCCCCAAGCAGGGTAATAATGGCTGATTCCGACAGAAACTGTAGCAGAATGGAACCTGTTCTCGCTCCCAGCGATTTGCGGATACCTATCTCGCGGGTTCTCTCGGTGACAGATACCAGCATAATATTCATAACACCAATTCCGCCTACCAGTAAGGAGATTGCTGCCACAAACACCACAAAAATCGTCACATAACTAAGCACTTGATTGGTCTGGTCAACAATATCGTTGAAATTCTGAACCATGATTGCATTTTTGCCACGCGCGTCATGTCTGTTTTCCAAAAGTCGTACCGCATCTTTTGCGACGCCTGCAGAAAATTCCGCTCCATCGCTGATAATCAGGAGGTCATTCATGCTGACATAGAAGCCATATACAGACGACACCACTGACAGAGGAACCTCTATAGTAACCGATTGCAGTCCATTTGACACGAATGTCATTGCTGCGTTGTCCTGCCGCACTCCCACAATAGTAAATTCCTGGGATACCCCATAGAGGGTAAAGTCCAAAGTCATTCCGATAACATTAGTGTTGCCAAAAAGTGTTCTTGCGCCGCTCTCTGTAATGACGCACACCTTGTTTGCAGAATAATAATCATTGTCCGTAAAATAGTGTCCTTTTATAATGGGGTCTGCACTATAATATTCCAGTCCTGCCATACCGAAAACCGCACTGCTGTTAAAGGTACCCTTCCGTCCCGTTGTGGTTCCATTAAAATTCCATTGGGGTGTAACCGCTTTCACATGCGGCACCGTTTCCTTAATTGCTTCCACGTCTTCTTCTGTAAAATCCAGGGTTATTCCCTCATCATTGTCACCATAGGAATAAAGATATATCTGTCCCCCGGCTATGGCATTCAGCTCATTATTGATATCTCCCCTGATTCCGTTACCCACAGATATAATCATAATTACGGAAGATATTCCTATGATAATGCCAAGCATGGTGAGAATGGAACGCCCCTTATTACTTTTGATGTTCATCAGAGCAATTTTAATATATTCCCATATCTGTGCCATATCTGCCTCCTACTGCATCTGTGGAAGTACTGCAACCGCCATACCTTCTTCAATCTCTGTATATGCAGTGAGAACAATCTGGTCCTCTTCTGAGATGCCTTCTTTAATCTCCACATAGTTGTCAGAAGTAATTCCACACACAATAGGCTTTCTGACTACTACTCCATCCTCTACAACATATAGGAAATCTCCTTCTTTATCTGCATTAACTGCTTCTACAGGCACCATCAGGGCATCTTCCACATAATTGGTATAAATGTAAAGCTTTGCATCCAGTCCCAGAATAATATTGTCATCCGGATTGCTTATATGTACCTCCACTCCCACCATGGGGGTTCCTGACTGTCCCAAAGATGCCATGCGGTTTATCTTGGAAATCTCTCCCTCGTAGGAATGCCCGGAAATAACAATATCCGTTTTCTGCCCTACTGCAAGCTTCTGAATATCGGTCTTGGATGCCTGAAAAGTAATCTTTACCGCCTCGGAACTTTCCAGCGTCAATAATTGTGCGCCTTCCATAACCGGTGCCCCGGAAACAATACTGCATTCTGTCACCACACCGTCAAACACAGCACGGATACCATTTACTGCCGTATCATAATCATCAGCAGCATCCTGGTAAGTCATCTGGGACAATTCGTTATCGACCTCGAACTGTGTTCTGGCATAACCACTCATTACGGTATTCTCACTGCTTGCCTTCTGGCTTTCCATGCGCGCCTTGTATTCCTCAAACCCTGCCAGTTCTTCCTGTACGCGGGCTATCTCCTGCTGGAGCAGGGCAACCTGGTCGCTGGTACCCGCCACTGACTGTATATACTGATTCCTGTTTAACTGCTCCTGAACCTGCGCCAGTTCGGCCGCTTTGTCTGCATACTCCTGAGAAGTTTCATCCAACTGACCCATCTCCTTCTGAAGTGCAGAGATGCGGTTTGTCAGGTTATAGTTTTCTCCTGCCAAGGCATTACTGGTTCCCCTCTGGGTTTCATCCAACTGCTGCTGCAGTTTTTTCAGATTTGCTTTCCAGTCTGTAATCTGCCTGTTCAAAACCTCCAGATTCACATTTGCCTCGTTAAGCTTCCCCTGACTGTCGGAGTTATTTGACAATGCTTCATTATATACCGCTTCACTTTTCCTCTGCTGCAGCTTCGCCTGGTTCATCATACTTTCCATATCATCCAGCTTATATCCAATCAAAACCGTGCCCTCATTCACGGCATCGCCAACCGCGACATTGACCGTATCAACCGTTCCGGCTACCGGTGCAAAGTATACCTTTTTCTCCTCACTCTCCACAAGTCCGCTGGTACTGATGCTTTCCTGAAGTTCTCCCCTCATAGCCTGAGTTGTTGTCACCATTGCCGCCGCCCCGGCGTTTCCTGCGCAGCTCACCATTCTGACAATCAGAAGAAGCAGAACTATTACTACAATGATAACAATCGTTTTTTTATGTTTCTTTTTTCCTTTCACCACATTAGTATTCGTCATTTGATTCTTCTCTTTCTTTCCCATAATATCCTCATTTCTACGGCTATGTCAGCCATGCTGTTTTCACTTTAATCTGCATTCCCTATAGCGGAATCTGATTCAATCCGTCCGTCGCTAATCTTAATCACCCTCTTTGCCTGCATGGCTATTTCATTATCATGGGTAATTAAAATAACGGTTCTTCCTTCCTCATGCAGTGCACTTAAAATTCCCATAATCTCTTTGGTGGAGTGGGAATCCAGATTGCCTGTCGGTTCGTCTGCCAGAATCACCGGAGGCGCCTGGGCAATGGCTCTGGCAATCGCCACTCTCTGCTGTTGCCCGCCGGACATTTCAGAAGGTCTATGACTCATACGTTGTCCCAGCCCCACCTTTTCCAGTGCCTTTTTGGACAGTTCCATCCGTTTCGCTTTGTTCACTCCCCGGTAAATCAAGGGCAGTTCCACATTTTCCAGTGCCGTCAGATTCGGAATCAGATTGAACCCCTGAAAAATAAAGCCAATCTCCCGATTGCGGATATCCGACAGCTCATCGTCACTGAGTGCGGACACATCCTGCCCATGGAGTCTGTAGGTGCCGCTTGTGGGTACATCCAGGCATCCCAACATGTTCATCAGTGTGGACTTGCCGCTTCCCGACTGTCCTATGATGGCAACAAACTCCCTTTCTTCTATGGTGACATTTACATGGTCCAGTGCCCTGACCTCGTTTTCACCGGGATTATAAATTTTGCACATATCCTGTATTTCGACTAATGCGTTCATTTTTCCTCCCATCCCGCCGCATAAACGACATTTTTACAAGAAATTTGTATTGCTGTACTATTTGCATAATACAATAACTTTTCTGTGTTGTCAACTTTTTTAGTAAGTTTATTTAGAACAACTGATAAATAACACCAGATATGTACAAAGATATTATAAGGAAAATCTTAAGAAAAGAGAAAAAACATCTATTTCTGCAATTATCCGGATATCGGCAGAAATAGATGTTTTTCATGTTATTGGAATTATTTTTATGCTTTTTCCATGGGATTTCTGTGCCCCGTTTTGATAATCGGACTCAAAGGCTTATAAATCAAAAGCGTTGCAACAGAAACACTTACTCCTTTAATAAGATTTAATGGTGCAACACAAGCTATCACAAAACTTATAATACTCTCCTTCTGCATCAGTGGATTCACTTCGCTGCCCATGGCAAGAATAGTATCCATCGGCATACCGAATTGTGCGGAGAACGCCGGCAGAAGATAGATGGCGTTAAATGCCGTTCCAAACACCGTCATAACCAAAGTACCGGCGATACATGCCACAATGGCACTTTTCTTATTTTTGCGAAAGGCATATACTACTGATGCCGGAAGAATGAAACTGCATCCAACCGCAAAATTCGCCAAATCCCCCACAAAAGCCGTAGAAGTCCCTTTGACAAACAGCTTCAACAGTATTTTAACAAATTCCATCATAACGCCTGCCGCAGGCCCAAATGCAAAAGTCCCTACCAATATGGGCAGTTCGCTGAAATCCAGCTTGTAAAAAGGTGGAACAAAGGGTAATGGGAACTCGAACAGCATAAGTATCATCGCAATCGCAGAAAACATACCAATCATTGTTACTTTTCTGGTGGTAAAAACCGGCTCCCTGACACCTCTTTTATTCTGCGCCAGTTTTTCCAGAACCAGCGCCATCACAAACAGAGCTGCAATCACTCCCAGAAACTGCAGCACAAATACTGCGTTTTTCGCTACACTTTCAAATAAACCATTCATTTCATTTTCCTCCATTTCCGGCGCTGTCCTTTGGGAACAGATACGCCATTTACTTTTTTGTTGGAAAATTCTTCTGAAATTGGAATATGCAGGAAATCCGTCATCCATTTTCACCGTCAAATATCCATGCAGGCATGGCTATTTCTCTCATTGCCCGTGGGAATAAAAAACCCCCGAATCGACAAAATTCGGGGGAAATTGACATGCAGTGGATTTTTCCGGGAACTATAATTTTGTGAAATCCGGTTCTGAAAATTACAGTTCCATGCATACTCTCATCAAGTATAATATTACACCTGATATTCTTCTTTCATCCAGACTTTACTGTTGGTCCCGGACTTTCACCGAGTCAGCCATGAAAATAATTGCAATTTTTTCCGTCACAATTATCCTATGGGTCGCGGACTATACCGCCAGTAGGGAATTGCACCCAACCCCGAAGAATTTTCTTATAGCAGACACCTGAATGGCAGGTGGCGTCTGTACAGTATAATATGCTCCTATACACTTTTTGTCAACCTATTTTTAACAGTTCCGGACAGTTACTGTAACAGTTCAGCCTTTCTCTTTCCAGTATATTTTGCGGAAATCGAGGTGCTGTGTCAGGGCTTCTGTCAGC
>CAZRZM010000205.1:0-5252 GCA_964604575.1 uncultured Acetatifactor sp. | reverse complement strand
CCCAATGACCCCTGCCCCTGCGGAAGCGGAAAGAAATACAAACAGTGTTGCGGGCGTAAAGCCTAAGAGGGTTTGATAATGATTATTATAGAAAGAAGGTGACGACAGTGGTTGAACTTGATATGATGAAAACCGAAATTTTGACATACGAAACTCCATTGGCGGAAGTGAGGGATTCACTTTGACCTTGCTGACAAGGTAAAGAGAGTGGAAGAACTGGAGATGGAGATGGAGGCTCCCGGATTCTGGGATGACCCCGATAAATCAAATCTCAAGATGAAAGAGCTGAAGAACTTAAAAGATACGGTGGAGCAGTGCAATAAGCTGTCTACACAATATGAAGATATTTTGACTCTGATTGAACTGGGATATGAAGAAAATGACGAATCCATGGTTGCGGAAATCCGTCAGGAGCTGGATGAGTTTACGAATGAGTTTGAAGAACTGCGTATCAGTACATTATTGTCGGGAGAGTACGACAAAAATAATGCTATACTGAAGCTGAATGCAGGTGCCGGAGGAACGGAGAGCTGTGACTGGTGCAGTATGCTGTACCGTATGTACACCCGCTGGGCGGAGCGCAGAGGATTTGCAGTGGAAGTGCTGGATTATCTGGACGGTGACGAGGCAGGCATCAAGTCAGTAACTTTTCAGGTCAATGGTGTCAATGGTTATCTGAAATCGGAGAAGGGTGTGCACCGTCTGGTGCGTATTTCCCCCTTTAACGCCCAGGGAAAACGTCAGACCTCTTTTGTTTCACTGGATGTTATGCCGGATATTGAAGAAGATTTGGACGTAGAGATTGATGAAAAAGACCTGAGAATCGACACCTATCGAAGCAGTGGCGCCGGAGGCCAGCACATTAATAAAACCTCCTCAGCCATTCGTATTACCCATATTCCCACAGGAACCGTGGTACAGTGCCAGAATGAGCGCAGCCAGTTCCAGAATAAGGACAAGGCAATGCAGATGCTGAAAGCCAAACTGTATCTTCTCAAGCAGGAGGCCAATGTGGAGAAGCTCTCCGATATCCGCGGAGAAGTAAAGGAGATTGGCTGGGGCAACCAGATTCGTTCCTATGTGCTGCAGCCCTATACCATGGTGAAGGACCACCGTACAGATGTGGAGACGGGAAATGTGGATGCTGTGTTAGACGGCGGCCTGGATACTTTTATCAACGGTTATCTGAAATGGCTCAGTGTGTCCGCCACAGTGCGGGAATAATGTAGATTTGAATTACAAGTTGTTATTGCGATGAAAAAGCTCTGCCCAGACTTTAGTCTGAAAAGAAAAGTCTGGGCGGAGCTTTTTGCGGATTCATCAAATCCAGAAAGAAAAGGGTTAATGTCATCTGCATATAAGGCGTCACCCACAGCATACCGATTCCCAGTGTGAGAATGGATAATAAAATTAAGGGGAAAAAGCTGAGTCTTATACATAACAGACGGCATTTGTGACCGTTTGTTACCTGCCAACTGAGTTTCAGTAAATCTATAGCGCCATACTGGGGAAAATCCAGCATGAGATAATAGGTCTGGGATAAGCCCAGAGATAGAAAGGTATTAAGCATCATGCCGCCAATATACAGATACCAGTAAAGAATATCTGCAAGCAGTTCATTGGGAACCATATACTCCACCAACTGTGCAGGCAGAGTACAGAGCTGTGTAATGACGACCAGGGTGGCGGAGATGGCAAGCGCCTTGCCGAAACAATAGCGGAAACCATAAAATAAATCGCTGACGCGGGCTCTTTTGCCGCAGGCAGTATTCAGGAAAAAATAAATCATTCCCGGACTCAGAATGCCTGCAAAACAACTGAGAAACAGGACAAATACATATATTGCCAGCGAATATCCGGCAGATTCCACAAAGGACAGGGAATATCCGGCAAAAAGAGCCACAAAGGTCATGCCTGCAGATAGCATCATTATCAGGATGAAAGCAACGGAAAAAGAGATAAGTCCATTCAAAAAAGGAACAAGAATGGCGTTGCCGCTGTTTCCTCTCAAAATATTCCGGGCATTGGCTTTTAATTCGGTAATGGTTTTATACTGGGGCATGATAAATCTCCTGTCGGTATTCTTTTTTACAATGAATTGTTTATACGGCATAATCGACATTCATACCACTGTATTTTTCATGGTCGGTTGCCTTGAGATCCTGCTGGTAAGGATTTTCCTCATTATAATATTTGATTTGTGTGTGGGTGGTTCCGCCGGATATATAGGTCCGTCCGCATTCGGGACAGATGGCTGTGTGTATGGACACTGAGGCTGAAATCACCTTGCCGTTTTTGGTGGCAGCCTTTGCGTAGGCATTGCTTACATGCTCCTGTTCATGGGAACGGACCACGGAAGCAGCACTCTCAGGTGATATATGGGCTGCACTTTTAAAAGAAACCATTTCGTCGGAGCCGTCCTGATATTTACGCTTTTTGCAGGTCTGACACTCCTCTCCGGGTTTCTTTTCTCCATCCTCTACCGGATGCCCGGTCTGCGGTCTGTCCGTCTGTGCCCCTTGATTTTGGACTGTGCTACCCGTTCCATATAGCGGCTGGGAAGAATAAAAATTGTCTACTGGTGATATAACTGACATCTCGAACACCTCCCTTGTGTAAACTGTTACATATTTACTGTATCATTTTTTGTTCCAATAATCAAATATTTGATGCAAAAAAAGGATAAAACTGTTAAAATAGAGTTTGATGAAATGGAAGGAAAGGACTGAAAAAATGGACATTGTATTGAAGCTGAAAGAGGAATTACAGGTTGAAAAATGGCAGGTGGAAGCTGCTGTCAAACTGATTGATGAAGGTAACACCATTCCCTTTATCTCCCGTTACCGTAAAGAGGTGACAGGTTCTCTCAATGACGAACAACTGCGTAATTTATATGAGCGACTGGTATATCTGCGTAATCTGGAAGAAAAGAAAGAGCAGGTTTTAAAAAGTATAGAAGAGCAGGGACAACTCACGGAGGAGCTGCGGGAAAAAATTCTGGCAGCCCAGACCCAGGTTGTGGTGGAAGACCTGTACCGCCCCTATCGACCCAAACGCAAGACCCGCGCCAGTATCGCAAAAGAAAAAGGACTGGAGGGACTGGCACAGTTTCTGCTGGCGCAGGACACCAAAACGCCTGTGGAAGAGGAAGCAGAGAAGTATGTTTCTGAGGAAAAGGGAGTGGAAGATGCCGCGCAGGCTCTCCAGGGGGCAAAAGATATTATTGCGGAGAGTATTTCTGATGAGGCGGATTACCGATTATACATCCGTAATATAACCATGGAGGAAGGAATTATTACCAGTACCGCCAAGGATGAGAAAGCAGAAAGCGTATATGAAATGTATTACAGTTTCGAGGAGCCGGTAAAGAAAATTGCAGGGCACCGCATTCTGGCACTGAACCGCGGAGAAGCGGAAAAGGTACTGGTAGTAAAAGTGAATGCACCTACAGAGAGGATTTTCCAGTATCTTGCAAAAAAGACCATTACCTCGGACAACCCTTATACCACACCGATTCTGCGGGATGTCATTGCGGACAGTTATGATAGATTAATAGCACCTGCTATTGAAAGGGAAATCCGCAATGAGCTCACAGAAAAGGCAGAAGACGGTGCTATTACTGTATTTGGCAAAAATCTGGAACAGTTGTTATTGCAACCGCCCATTGCAGGAAAAGTGGTTCTTGGATGGGACCCTGCATTCCGTACCGGATGTAAACTGGCAGTAGTGGATGCCACCGGAAAAGTGCTGGATACCAAGGTTATCTATCCTACAGCTCCGCAGAACAAGGTAGAGGAAGCTAAAACAGAATTAAAGCGTATTATTAAAAAGTATAATTTGGATTTAATTTCTGTGGGAAACGGTACAGCATCCAGGGAGTCAGAGCAGGTTATTGTGGAATTATTGAAAGAACTGGACCGCCCGGTACAGTATGTGATAGTCAGTGAAGCCGGAGCATCTGTCTATTCCGCAAGCAAGCTGGCAACAGAAGAGTTTCCCAATTTTGATGTGGGACAGAGAAGTGCGGCATCCATAGCAAGAAGGTTGCAGGACCCTTTGGCAGAACTGGTGAAGATTGACCCGAAATCCATCGGTGTGGGACAGTACCAGCATGATATGAACCAGAAAAAGCTCAGTGATGCCTTAAGCGGCGTTGTGGAGGACAGTGTGAATAAAGTGGGGGTGGATTTGAACACGGCATCTGCGTCCCTTTTGGAGTATATCTCCGGTATCAATAAGACAATCGCCAAAAATATTGTGGATTATCGTGAGACAAACGGTAGGTTTACCAATAGAAAACAGCTTTTGAAAGTGGCGAAGCTGGGACCCAAGGCATATGAGCAGTGTGCAGGTTTTATGCGTATTCTGGATGGGGAGAATCCGCTGGATGCCACCAGTGTACATCCTGAGTCCTATGAGGCAGCCCGGAAACTGTTGGAGAAGCTGGGACTTACCATGGAGGATGTGAAGGCGGCACAGAAAAAGGCGGCAGCGGAGAAAACGACCACAAAGAGAACGAGCGTTATTAATAAAGAGACCGTGAAACCCAAAGCTCCTGCCAGAAAGCAGGTACAAGTACGCAATACCAATACAGCTATGGGCAAGGCGCTTGCCGCTGCCATGGGTGGTGTAGTATTTGAGGAGGAGAGCAGGACAGGGAAAAGACAACGTGCATCCGAAACGAATAACATGCGTCCTGAAACAGTGGACAAGACAGAGATGACAAATGGCAGCAGTGTATCCAGTCTGGAGAAACGCATCAAAAATAAGAAACAACTGGCAGAGGAACTGGGAATTGGCGAGATTACCCTGACAGATATTTTGCGTGAACTGGAGAAACCTGCAAGGGACCCCAGGGATGATATGCCCAAACCTATTCTGCGCAGTGATGTGCTGGATATGAAAGATTTGAAACCGGGCATGATACTCAAAGGAACAGTACGCAATGTTATTGATTTTGGTGTGTTCGTGGATATCGGAGTTCACCAGGATGGTCTGGTACACATTTCCCAGATGACAGACCGTTTTATCAAACATCCGCTGGAAGCAGTCAGTGTGGGAGATGTGGTGGATGTACAGGTACTCAGTGTGGATGCGCCCAAAAAACGTATTGCACTTACCATGAAGATTAAAAAGTAACTGGAAACAGCTCAGCCTTTCCGCTTCTAATATATTTTGTGGCGTCGGTGCTGTGTCAGGGCTTCTGTCAGCAGGCAAAAGTTCCGGATGGGAATTTTCTAACCGGGCAGAGA
>CAZRZM010000204.1:0-5283 GCA_964604575.1 uncultured Acetatifactor sp. | reverse complement strand
TTATTTTCCCCATTGATCCTCCTGCTATCATATCACTATCGTTCCCAAATGCTTTAACATCTACTCCCTTCTGAAAAATTCTGTTGGGTAATCACTTTCATCTTCCCACATCTTCAGATACGCTTCAATATAAAATTTGATGCAGTTGATTTATCTATTCTGCAATTTGAAATATACTCTTGAAACATTTTATATGTAATCCTCGGCTTAGACTGATAATTTGTGGGACAACTGAACCACACACTCCACATGCACCGTCTGCGCAAACTGGTCCACCCCGCGCACCTTCTTTATCTCATACCCTCCATCACAGAGAATCCTCAAATCCCTTGCCAGGGTTGCGGAGTCACAGCTTACATAAACGATACGCTCCGGCTGCATGGACAGCATGGTGGACAGACATACCTCATCACATCCCTTGCGGGGCGGGTCCACTACTATCACATCGGGATAAGTATCGCTGTGCGCTGGCAGAATCTCTTCCGCTTTTCCCACATAAAATGTGGCATTGGATATCTGGTTCTGGCGGGCATTTTCTCTGGCATCTTCGATTGCCTGGGGAATTACTTCCACGCCATAGACCTGCTTTGCTTTCCGGGATAAAAATAGAGAAATGGTTCCGATGCCGCAGTACAAGTCCCAGACGATTTCCTGTCCGGTCAGACCTGCATATTCCAAAGCAAGACTGTATAACTTCTCAGTCTGAATAGGATTCACCTGATAAAAAGAAAGCGGGGATATTTTAAATATCAACGACTCCCCTGTTTTCGGAAAATCTTCTTTCTGCATATCCCGCACATGTATGGTGTCGGATATGGTTGGACTTCCCCATATGGTATGAACCTGTGCACCCATAATAACATTGGTTTGTTCTGTATTGATGCTGACGGAAATACTTGTCATTCCCTGGATAGCAGATAATTCTGCAATCAACTTGTCCTGATATGGCAGACTTCCCTTTTTGTCATTCACCACCAGACATACCATAATCTCTCCACTGGTAAATCCGGTGCGAATCAGTATATGGCGGACAAGTCCTTCTCCGGCGGTTTCATCGTATGCGCTGATGCCATAAGTTTTCATATAATCCATGATGGTTTCCAGAATCTCATGATTTTCCCGGGCTCCAAGATGGCAGTCAGTGTTAGCTATAATCGTGTGGGTTCTGCCCGCATAAAATCCGGTAACGACATTCCCTTCTTTATCCAGACCTACCGGATACTGTGCTTTATTACGGTAGTGGTAGGGATTCTCCATGCCGATAATGGGCTGCATCAGACTGTCAACCAAATCCGGTTCAAAACCTCCGATACGAATCAGGTTATTTCGTATTTTCTGCTGCTTAAAAGCAAGCTGTTTTTCATAAGAAAGCGCCTGAATCTGACATCCGCCACACTGTCTGTGATAACTACATTTTGGTTCCACACGAAAAGAAGAAGGTGTAATCACCTTCTCTAATCTCGCATAAGCATAGTTTTTCTTACTCTTTGTAATTTTTGTCAGAACCGTATCTCCAATCACAGCATCTTTTACAAATAAAGTGAATCCGTCTACTTTTCCGACACCTTCACCATCCATGCCGATATCTTCAATTTCCACCGTCAGTAAATCATTCTTTTTATATTGCATAATAGTCTCTTTTCTGAAATATCTGTAAGTTATATCTGTAGCTACAAGTCAAATCAGCAATTGAAAACTACCCTTTTTTCTTCATCAATATCACCCACATGAAATTTTTTCCAAATACATAAGGATTATCGGATTCTTTCATTTGTCTGAAATCAACAACTTGAAAATAATTTTCTAAAATCTTTTTAATTTTGTACTCGGAAAATCCTAACCCGCCATGCATAGAGTAGTCTCTATATACATCATAATCAGATATATCTGCGCCACCCTCTTCATTAAAACATGTCATAAGAAAATATCCATCATCCTTTAAACAATTTTGTATATTGGATAAATACTGCTCACGTCTATGAGGTTTAATATGATGAAAACATCCACTATCCATTACGAAATCAAAACTTTTCCTATCCATCACATACTCAAACAAGGATATACACTGAAAATTTAACTTATCTCTATATTGACCCGACAACTCTTTTGCCCAGTTGATGGACTTCTCCGAAATATCTATTCCACTGACATAAAAACCTTTCGATGCAAGATAACGGGAATTTCTTCCATTTCCACAGCCAATGTCTAGTGCTTTTCCTATAGAGAAAACTTTTCTATCGCAATATGCAACCAACTCTTCATCAGGGATGTCCTGAAAAAAAGGAATGGACTTACTTCTATCTGTATAAAATTCATCCCACCATTCACTATCTCTTTTTTCTAAAAGATTATCTAACATTTTTAGAGTATCTTCATGTGTAATAATTATTTCCTCACTCATTTATTCACTCTCCAGTTTATCTCACCTACTCCATCCTCGTAGCCCTCAAATTGGATTCAAACAGTCTGTTATAGCCAAACCATCCCGCATTCTCTTTATTATTCTCCAGAATCTCCTTAAATGTTTCCATCTTGGCGTCCGTGTCATCCGCATAGTTCAGTGCCACTGCTTCAATCAATGCAGGAATTTTTGGGGAGCCGAACTCATATTTGCCATGGTGCGCCAGAATACAGTGCTGCACCTGGGTCAGCAGTCCATGGGGGAATCCTTCAATCTGTGCTGCATGTTCCGCCACCATCTGGGAACCTATCACAATATGTCCCAGCAACTGTCCGTCATCAGTATAATCATTCTCCGGAAAAGCGGAAATCTCCCGGGTTTTGCCGATATCGTGGCACATGGCAGCAGTGAGCAGCAAATCCCTTTTTAAAATAGGGTATGCACTGCAATAGTAATCGCAGAGCTTTGTGACACTCAAGGTATGCTCCAGAAGTCCTCCCACAAATCCATGGTGTACGGATTTAGCCGCAGAAGCATTACGGAATGTTTTTGCAAAAGCTTCATCTTTTATAAAAAAGCTTTCCAGAAGCTGTTTCAAATAAGGATTTTCAATACTCTCAATCAGTCCTGACAGTTCCTGGTACATGGTGTCGACATTTTTTGAACTAACGGGAAGATATTCTGCGGGACTGTACTCTCCTTCCTGACATACCCGTATTCTTTTTACACTGACCTGCAGTGCCCCGTTGAAATTATTTACATCACCATAAACTTCTATGTAATCCAGCGCATCATACTCTCCGATACCCGGATTATTCGGTTCCCATATTTTCGCATCAATAGTTCCTGTCTTATCCTGTAACACCACATTCTCATAAGGCTTACCGTTCTTGGTTACTGCTGCCTGTTTATGTTTACACAGATAGATATCAAATACTCTGTCGCCCTCTTTTAAATCTTTAATATATTTCATTTTTATTCAGAGCCTTTACAGACTCCTCTCCTTTCTAAAATTATCATCTCTTCTCAAGAACTATTTCAAACCGTACCTCTCTATAATCCTCCTGTACCTGACGCATAATTGTTATTTCCACGGTCTTCCCAACTTCCATCTGGGTAATCAGCCCGGCATAATCTCCAAAACTCTGTATCGCCCTGCCATCAACCGCTACCAGCACATCCCCCTGCTGGATACCCGCCAGCATGGAAGGCGAATCCATCTCTACCTCCCTGACAAATGCTCCATAAGGCACATTCCATTCCTCATGTGCCTCTTTTGTCACATCCATTCCGCAGATACCAAGATACGCTGTTTCTTTTCCATTAGACATATTTTCCACATGGGCTTTTAACTCCGTAATACCATAAGCAGTAATCAGATTTTTCATATCAGAACCGGGTTTATTATTGGTGATGATACCTATAACCTGCCCCTGTAGGTTAAACAGCACACCGCCTGCATTCTGACTTCCGGGAATGTCTGTCTGTAAAAACTTATAATTGATATCTGCTATGGAATCCTGAATACTGGAGGCTGTCACCATACCATAGCCAATGGAACCACTGTTTCCCATGGGATTTCCCAGAGCAACCACAGGCGTACCGATAATATTTCTGCCGTTGGAGGAACCTAATGTGGCAATCAGTGTTTCGTCCTCCATCATATTCTTATCCAAATTATCCAGATTTACGGCTACAATCGCCAGACTGGTATCAGTATCCTGCTGTTTCAGCTCTGCGCCTACCTGCATTCCATTATAAAAAGAAAGGGTCAGACTCTCTGCCTTTCTCAAAGGCGTATAGTCTACCAGCACCAGTAACTCTATGCCATTATTCGCGATTATGACACCGGAGGACTGGTTACTGCTTTTTTCCACATTATTGAACCAGTCAATATTGGAAGTTACCCCTGTGACTGTCACCATACAGTGGTTTAATTCACTCACATAATCAGACATGGCCGTATATATCTGTCTGTAATTATCCCTGTTAAGCACCACATTCGCCAGAATTGCTTCAATCTGCTCTCTCTCCAGCGTAACCCCTTCCGTGGTGTCTCCGGCCTGGTTTACCTGATTTTCCATCTGCATATTATCCGAAAGCATATCCTCCGGGGACATCTCATCCTGGTCCTGAGGAAAAACCACAATCTGGGGAGGCTCCTCCGGGTACAGCCATTTATTGATTAACGGCTCCAGCACAAGAAACGTCACACATGCCACCAGCCCGAAAATAACCGCCATACCTGCTGTAACCAAAGTACGCCTGAGAAGCTTTTTCTTATTCACTGGGCGTTCTTTAATTTTTTCTATCATAAAACCACTCTGTTTATTCTCTTCCGATTCAGCCATTACAATCTCCTCTTAATTGCACGACAACACTATCATAACAACTCATGAAATTAAGTATATCGAATTGCCCTAAAAATGTAAAGGTTACTGTTTATTCAGTAGAAAAAACTTTTTCACTCAAAGTTTATTGCCTGCAAAAATTTTTAAAATGGGAAAAGCCAGAGCAGCTTTATTATGAATAGGGCTGTTTTTTTATGCACGAAATGGTATAATATAAAAAATATATTTGGGGAGGTATTGGATGTTAGCAGATGAAATCAAGGCAGGAGAATCCACCAACATTGAATTTAAGCGTGAAGTGCCTAAAAAAAGAGAAAACTATATTAAAAGTATCATTGCATTTGCTAACACCGCAGGAGGTAAGATTGTTATTGGTGTGGACGATAAAACACATGAAATAGCAGGTGTTGATAAAAACGAAGTTTTTAAAATTATGGATAATATTACAAATACTATTTCGGATATGTGTTTTCCACAGATATTTCCTAATATTAGAATAGACACAATTGACGGAAAAAGTGTAATTGTCAT
>CAZRZM010000203.1:0-5367 GCA_964604575.1 uncultured Acetatifactor sp. | reverse complement strand
TGTGACGGAATTTGCCCATCATTGCCCGGAAGAGTTTTTTATTGCTGCGATTAAGACGGTTATTTCTTTTATCATTCTGATACGCATCAATATTCCGCTGACTATTTTGATTTTCTTGTGTGTACCTTTGATGATTGTGGTCTGCATGGCTCTGAATTTCCGTATGCGGGGGGCATTCCGCAGACAGCGTAACCAGATTGGTGAACTGAATGCCCGTATTGAAGACAGCCTTTTGGGACATAAGGTGGTAAAAGCCTTTGCCAATGAGGATGTTGAGATAGACAAATTTGAAAAGGACAATGGAAGTTTTCTGGATATCAAGAAAATTACTTATAAATACATGGCGCTGTTCCAGACTTCTGTTAAGATGTTCGACGGAATCATGTATCTGCTGGTAGTGGTTGCCGGGGGATATTTTATGATAAAGGGAATGATTGCGCCGGGAGATTTGGTGGCATATATGCTCTATGTGACTACGCTGATTGCCACAATACGCAGAATTATTGAGTTCGCCGAGCAGTTCCAGCGCGGCATCACGGGAATAGAGCGTTTCCAGCAGATTATGGATGCGGATATCGAGATTTTTGATGAGGAAGATGCGGTGGAGCTGGTAAATCCCAGAGGGGATATTGTTTTTGACAATGTAAGTTTTGAGTATCCCGACGACCATAACCGTGTATTCCGGAATTTGAATCTGAGAATCCATGCAGGGGAGAAGGTGGCGATTGTAGGACCTTCCGGTGGGGGCAAAACAACCCTCTGCAATCTGATTCCCCGGTTTTATGATGTGACGAAGGGACATATTACACTGGATGGGGAGGACATCAGGCACTTTACACTCAAGAGTCTCAGGAGCAGTATCGGTATGGTACAGCAGGATGTCTATTTATTTTCAGGGACGGTTTATGAAAATATTGCCTATGGAAAGCCGGGGGCATCCCGCGGGGAAGTGATGGAGGCGGCAAAAAAGGCAGGCGCCCATGAATTTATCCGGGAGCTGCAGGAAGGCTACGATACTTATGTGGGGGAGAGAGGTGTGAAACTCTCCGGCGGTCAGAAGCAGCGCATCAGTATTGCCAGAGTATTTTTAAAGAATCCTCCGATTATCATTTTGGATGAGGCTACATCGGCACTGGATAACGAGAGTGAATATGAGGTGGCAAAATCCCTGAACATACTGGCAGAGGGCAGAACGACATTGACGATTGCCCACAGGCTGTCCAGTATCCGCAGTTCGGACCGTATTCTGGTTCTGACGGATGAGGGAATCTGCGAGGAGGGCACCCATGAACAGCTTCTCGCCAGAAAGGGAATGTATTATCATTTTTATAACACAGCAAATGAATTGAAATAAAATCACGAAGGTATGGGAAAGGATGGGATTATGATGAAACTAACGTTTATTGGTGCGGACCATGAGGTTACCGGAAGCTGCCATTATCTTGAGGTGGGAGATAAGAGGATGCTGGTGGATTACGGTATGGAGCAGGGAGTCAATGTGTTTGAAAATGTACCGCTTCCGGTGGATGAAGCCCTGATTGATTATGTATTTCTGACACATGCGCATATCGACCATTCGGGACTGCTGCCTCTTCTATATGCACGGGGGTTCCGGGGCAGAGTGTATGCTACGGATGCCACAGCGGATTTATGTAGTATCATGCTGCGTGACTGTGCCCATATTCAGATGATGGAGGCAGAATGGAGGAACCGCAAGGCGAAGAGAAGTGCCAGTATTCCCATGCAGGAGCCTCTTTATAACATGGAAGATGCAGAGGGGATTATCAAACGGATTGTGCCCTGCCATTATGACCGGATAGTGGATGTCTGTGAAGGGATTCAGATACGGTTTACGGATATTGGGCATCTTCTGGGGTCTTCCAGCATTGAAGTGTGGCTGACAGAGGATGGCAAAACGAAAAAAATTGTTTTTTCCGGGGATATCGGTAACAAGAACCAGCCGCTTTTGAGGAACCCCATACCCACTAAAGAGGCGGATTATGTGGTGATGGAATCCACCTATGGCAACAGACTGCATTCCAAAGAAAAAGTAGATTATGTGGGAGAACTGGCTGCAATCTTAAAAGAAACTTTTGATAAAGGAGGAAATGTTGTAATTCCTTCCTTTGCGGTGGGCAGAACCCAGGAAATGCTCTATTTCCTGCGTAAAATAAAGGTGGAACGTCTGGTGGAGGGACATGAGGATTTCCCTGTCTATGTGGACAGTCCCCTTGCCGTGGAAGCAACAGATATTTTCAGAGAAAACCGTATGGAATGTTATGATGGAGAGGCACTGGAACTGGTGAAGCAGGGAATCAGCCCACTTTCCTTTGCAGGGCTTAAACTTACGATTACCAGTGATGAATCCAGAGAGATTAATTTTAATGAGACACCGAAAGTAATTATCTCGGCATCCGGTATGTGTGAAGCAGGACGTATCCGCCATCATTTGAAACATAACCTCTGGAGACCGGAGTGTACCATTTTATTTGTAGGATATCAGGCAGTGGGGACACTGGGAAGAAGCATTATTGAAGGTGCGAAAGAGGTGCGTCTGTTTGGCGAGTCGGTGGAAGTGCGTGCCCAGATTAAACAGCTTGTGGGAATGAGCGGTCATGCGGATAAAGAGGGTCTTCTGGAATGGATATCTGCCTTTGAAGAAAAACCCAAAAAGGTGTTTGTGGTACATGGTGAGGACAGTGTATGTACTGCATTCGCGGAGTGTCTGAAAATAGAGTATGGACAGAGAGCCTATGCACCCTACAGTGGAACGGAATTTGATTTGCTTGGCAACCAGTTTACCTATGAGTCAGAACCGGTTCCAGTGAAGAAAAAGACAAAAACAACCAGTGGTGTCTATGCGAGACTGCTTGCTGCAGGACAGCGCCTGATGGCACTGATTAGCAGGAGCGACGGAATGGCAAACAAGGATATGGCGAAGTTTGCGGACCAGATTAATTCTGTCTGCGACAAATGGGATAATTAAATTATTAATATGGTAGGAAATGAGGATTAACATGAGTTATGCAGACAATGTATTTATAGATATGTGCAGGGATATTCTGGAGAACGGAACCAGTACAGAGGGCGAAAAAGTGCGTCCCCACTGGGAGGACGGCACTGCAGCCTATACCATCAAGAGATTTGGTGTAGTCAACCGTTATGATTTGTCCCGGGAATTTCCCATTATAACCCTGCGGAGAACCGCATTAAAAGCCGCCACAGATGAAATTCTGTGGATATGGCAGCAAAAATCCAATAATATCCATGATTTGCACAGCCATATCTGGGATGAGTGGGCGGATGAGGATGGCTCTATCGGCAAAGCCTATGGTTACCAGCTTGGGGTGAAGCATCAGTATAAGGAAGGTATGATGGACCAGGTGGACCGGGTGATTTACGATTTGAAGAACAATCCTTTCAGCCGCAGGATTATGACAAATATCTATGTACATCAGGATTTGCATGAAATGAATCTGTACCCCTGTGCATACAGCATGACCTTTAATGTGACCCAGAGGCAGGGGGAGGAGAAGCTGGTGTTGAATGCCATTTTAAACCAGCGTTCCCAGGATGTGCTGGCAGCCAACAACTGGAATGTGGTGCAGTATGCAGTGCTGGTTCATATGCTGGCGCAGGTGTGCGACATGCAGGTGGGCGAGCTGGTGCATGTGATTGCAGACGCCCATATTTATGACAGACATGTACCGGTTATCAAAGAGCTGATAAGCAGGGAACCGTTGCCCGCGCCTTCCTTCTGGCTCAATCCGGATATCCATGATTTTTATCAGTTTACCCGTAATGACGTGAGGGTGGACGGCTATGAAACCCATCCGCAGATTACGGATATTCCCATAGCAATATAGTGTGAAGAGAAGTTCTAATGCTCGCAGCAAAGGCTGCTTCGCAAAGAACTTCTAAAGCTTCACACCGAAGAATGCCCAAAGTACGGGCATTCTTCATCCTAATTTGAGTCGCAGCGAAGCTGTGACATGAGAGTTAGTGTGAGAAAAAGCAGTAAACTGCTCTGGCATGGAGGTTTAGTGTGATATATATTAGAGCGGACATGAACAAAATAATTGCCACAGGTCATATGATGCGCTGTCTGTCCATTGCGGATGCGGCAAGGCAGATGGGTGAGGAAAGTACTTTCCTGCTGGCAGACAAAGAAGCGGTGGAACTTCTGGAAAAGAGGGGATACCGCTCTATTGTTCTGGATTCAGACTGGAATAACATGGAGGGGGAGCTTCCAAAGCTTCTCTCTGTCATAGAAGAAAAAAAGATAGACAGGCTTCTGGTTGACTCCTATCAGGTGACGAAGGAATATCTGTCTGCGCTGGGGAAACAGGTGCGGTTGGCATATATAGATGATGTGAACGCCTTTGATTATCCGGTAGATATGCTGGTATGTTATGCCAATTACTGTGACAAATTCGGATACGCAGACAGGCTTAAAAATACAACGCTGTGTCTGGGCACAAAATATGTGCCCTTAAGGGCAGCGTTTGCAGACTGCCCTCCAAAGGAAGTGCGTATGCAGGCAGAGAAATTACTGCTTTTGTCCGGGGGCACAGACCCCTGGCATTTTCTAAAGCAGATGCTGGCGGCACTGGAGGATTCCCAAGTTTTCCGGTACGAGAGCGTGGATGTAGTCTGTGGAGCCTTGAATCAGGATTACCAGGAGTTATGTGAAACGTATCAAAACAGCCAGAACATACACATACACAGACAGGTGTCTGACATGGAAAAGTATATGCAGGGAGCAGATATGGCGGTATCTGCGGGAGGCTCTACGCTTTATGAGCTGTGCGCCTGCGGAACGCCTGCCATTTCTTATTCCATGGCAGATAACCAGCTTGACAATGTACACAGATTCCATGCTGACGGACTGATACCTTACGCCGGAGACCTGCGTGAAGGAAAGGTACAGGACAAGATACTCCGTCTGCTGGAGGAGCTTGGAGGGAATGCTGCGCTGCGCAGGGAGCGTTCCCGGAGAATGCAGCAGATGGTGGACGGAAAAGGCGCCCTGCGCATTGCGGAGAAGCTGATAAAGGAATTTACGTCTTGATAAAAAGCAGAGTAAATTTCAGTAGCTTGGAGGTATTATTGATGACTGTTTTTTTGTTATGGCACATACATGACTTGAAAGATGATTTTGGCACACATGATGAGACGTAAATTGATTGGGGTCTTTTCGTCAGAAGAAAAGGCAAATGAAGCGATTGAAATTCTGGGATATCGGGAGGGATTTCAAGATTATCCGCTGAGCTGTTTTGAAATACATGAAACAGAGGTTGACCGGACGAACTGGGCTGACGGTTTTTCTACTGTCCATTGGCGTGAGTAGCAAGTATAGCCGGAACT
>CAZRZM010000202.1:0-5419 GCA_964604575.1 uncultured Acetatifactor sp. | reverse complement strand
GTAGTACATTTTATCGAAGGTATGAACGGTATGGAGAAGAATGATGCTACGTAATATATTAATTGTGGAAGACAATAAAGAACATGTCGCCGCGATATGTAAAATTATAGGTGAATTACAAATGGATACAGCAGTCTATTGTGCGGAAAGTCTGGACGAGGCATATAGGATACTGAGCAGGCAGAGAATACATTTATTTCTGCTGGATATCATATTGGACAGTAAAAATTCCGGGGATGTATCGGGTCTGCACCTGGCGGAAAAGGTAAGAGCTTACGATAAGTATAGATACACACCGATTATTTTTATCACATCTTTGTATGACCCGAAAGTATATACCTACAGTCAGTTACATTGTTATCAATATATTGAAAAACCATTTAGTGTCCCCCGGGTGAGAGACACTATTTTAAGTGCATTGAAAATACCAATCGTTCCGGATGATGAACGATATGCGTATTTCAGGAAGGACGGTATTATTTATTCCAAGAAACTCAATGAAATTGTGTACATAGAAAACAGCCGCAGGAGAATATGTCTGCATTGTGTGGACGAGGAACTGGAAATCCCCTATAAAACATGCGACGAAATATTGCATGAACTGGATTCGGAATCCTTTGTACAGTGCAGCAGATTCGTTATCGTCAATAGAAACTTTATCGAACAGATTGATTATACAAATCGCTATATCAGAATGAGAAATATCACAAAACCAATAGAAATTGGAATCGTAAAGGGAAAGGCATTCAGACAGCAGATAGAGAATGAGTAGCGCGATAGTTATTGTTACAATATTATCTGAGGTTTTGGCGATTATAATCTGTTTGCATGCCACTTTTAGAAAGAAAGTTAAATTGGATAAATGGCTACTGGTGATAGTTATTTTGGACTGCGTGATTTTATATTTGGCAAATATAAAAGTGATACCTCAGATAGGTTCATTGATGGTATATGTTGTAACGTGGATATATTGCTATTTAGTATTTGAGACAACTGCCGGAATTGTACTAAGAAAATATGTTATTGGTATTGTTATATGTGGATTAATGGAAGTAATTATTGCTTATTTATTAATTCCGTTGAAATATATTTTGGATTTACCAATTATTTCATTGCTGTGTAGTGTAATTTTACTTATATTGGTTTGTGGTGTAGGAGGAATCGTCTCGAAGGCGGTTAGAATTTTGGATTATAAAAATGATAGAAAATTAATGCTTTTTACGATACTTTACAGTTCTGCCATTATTGCAATTGTTCTTGATTACAATTTTAGTGGAACACCTCTGAGTATATATGTAGTAGGAGTTTTGGCATGTCTGCTGGCAATCTATCTATTTATAGTAAAACTGATGCAGGATAAAGTTGATATTGAGAGAAAAAATCTCGAAATGGAATTACATCAAATATATGGAGATACTTATGATGAATTGTTGTCTACAGTAAGAAAGAGACAACATGATTTTGATAATCAGTTAAGCGCTGTTTATAGTATGCATATAACAGCCACTTCACTTGATGAACTGGTAGAGAGGCAGAGACAATATACAGCCGAACTTTTAGAAAACTGTAGGTATGATTCTATACTTACGAAATGTGAAAATCCTATTTTAGCCGGATATTTATATAATCGTTGTCTGGTTTGTGAGAATTTAGGCATTAAAGTGAACTATGATATAAGTGTAACGCAGGCAGAATGTTCTTTTCCCTTGTATGAGGTGGTAGAAATATTAGGAATATTTATTGATAACGCCTGTGAAAGTTTAAACGATTCTCAAATCAAACCTTCTGTCATAAAATTAGTAGTTGAGGAAAGTAGTGATAAACTTGTTTTATCCGTTTCTAATCCTTCTAAAGCCATTCTGTACAGTGAGATAGAGAAAATGTTTCTAAAAGATGTCAGTACGAAAGGAGAATATAGAGGAATTGGTCTGGCAAGAGCAAAGGAACTTACTAATGAGCATAAAACGGATATAAGGGTCACTAATTATACAAATGAAGACATTAACTGGATACAATTTAAAGTTGAAATTTCAAAGTGAAAGAAAGAAGGGCAAAGGTGAGGTGCATCACACCTTTGCCTATTGTTTACTTTTCCTCTCTAATGGGAAATTTAGGTTCACCAAAGAAAATAAAGCTGACAATATCAAATTTGATTGTCCAGTAGTACACGATGCAAGCCTCCTTTCATATGTGCAATTAATAGTTGAAAAATATGTAAAATCAATGTCCAAAATCCAATATAGAGATATGGATGTAAGGGACAAATACATATAACGAGGAAAAAGGACAGTATAATAAACAGCGTACAGCGCTTGCTGTGTTTTCGCTGCTGCTCAGTGGCAACGGGTCTGTTGGAAGAGGTCACAGGTACTAAAAAGAACCCTGCAGGTGCACACACCAGGGTACAGAATCCCATGAATATGCGGTCAGGCTGCCACAATAAGGCAAACTGGATACTGGCGTATAAAAAGAGAAAGCTTACCAGCAGACAGCTCATATAATGTTGAAAATGCAGACCCCCACCATGATTCCTGAGTAACATAAGAGCAAACAGCGCGACGAAATATTCTATGGTAAGATTCAGATACATAAACACAAAAAGGTAAATAACTATTTTACTCACTTCATAAAAAACTGCTTTTATCATGTATTCACGCAGTTTTTTCTGGTACTCCAAATCTTTCTGGGTGCAATTTTCCACTTTTTTCATAATAACCATGCCTTTCCACACGATTTGTTCCTTGGAATAACGATGAAAGAAGTATAATGCAAAAGAGCACCTCATATCGTAATATGTCCCCAACAGTGCTTTTAGAGAATTAAACTGGGCAAAAATTGAAAAATATGGGGTAAAACCCGCTTATTTTGTAGATTCAGTTGCAAAATATCTCATTTCAGGACATAAATAGGAAAAGAGAAGCAATATTTGATAAAATAGTAATTATCAATGCGCCTTTTTGTGACGTGGTGTTACAGTAATGTATATGAAGGAGATGGTTTGAATGGTAGCTGTGTATAAAAAGGCAGGAGAGCGTATTTTTTTAATGCGTGCAGAGAAAGGATATTCGAGGGAGAAACTGGCTGAAAAAGCATTGATTTCACCCAAATTTTTATATGAAATTGAGACCGGAAGAAAAGGATTTTCAGCCATCATTTTGTATCAGATAAGCCAGGCACTGCAGGTAAACTGTGATTATATCATGACTGGCAGTTCTGAGGGCAGAACGGTGGAAATTCAAGAAAAACAGGGTTGTTTCATGAATGAAAATTAAATAAGTCAGAAATACTTGAAAAGACTGGAAAATCTGCAGTTATACAAAATTGCAGATTTGCTGGTCTTTTTCCTTGTGTAGAGGTATAATAGCATTATAGTATGGGTATATTATACTCTACGCGAAAGGAGGACTTTATATGAAGAACGAGACAGTATATCCGGAATGGGTGCAACAACAACGAATAAAAGGAACCACTGTAAAAAAGGTGGGAAATACCTACTACCTCTATAAAAGAACCTCAAAAAGAGTACCAGGCAAAAAATATCCTCAACCAGCTGATACATATATAGGCATTATTACTCCAGACGGAATTATAGAGCGTAAAAGACAGCAGCTTGCCACGACATCTATTAAGGTAAAAGAGTATGGATTTTCCAAAGCAGTATGGGATTCCTGCCCGGATGACTGGAAAAAAGCAGTCGGCGAAGGATGGGAAGATAAATTGGCATGCATGATTATGAAGGCTTCGCCAGAATCCTATCTTTCTGTGGACATGGATGTCAAAGGGGAAGATGAACTGTCATTTTCTGTTGCCAGTCAGGCAGGAATGTTCTCACGAAGGTTTTATAAAAAGTATGGTGTGGAATTCAACAATCTTGAAGTCCTGAAAACCATATATCTTGTTTACATAGAGAACCATGCCTTTGTTTCTGGGATTACGGATGAACAGATGATGCTGTTGAAAAAGATTTCCGTATCATTGGAGTATAAATAAAGACGCAAAGGAACTGCTCTGTTATATGCGTATGGTAATAGATCCGAGATGTGGAAGGAAAACAAAGCATGATCATGCAGAGATACTGACTTATCTTGTGGCTGGTTATCTGGCAGGAAGAAATTCCGTCCGCAGATGTCTGAAATGGTGTGAGAATCATACAGACTTTTTAAGGAAGCATCTGGAGCTTAAGAATGGGATTGCGTCGCCAGCAACAGTATCAAGAATCCTCGGGAATATCGATGAAGAAATTTTTTGTCTGGCATTTATAGAGTGGATGGCGGGAATCCTAAATACAAAGGGAATAAACATGGCAATAGATGGAAAGGCACTACGTGGAAGCACGGAAAAGATCAGGAACAGACAGGCGCCCTATATCCTGAATGCAATTGATACAGCTACGGCGCTTGTAATAGCGCAGCTTCCGACTGCAGAAAAGGAAAATGAGATTACTGCCATTCCCAAACTGCTGAAGCTTCTGAATATCCAGGGAAGTCTTGTTACAACAGACGCAACCGGAACAGGCAAACCTGTTATGGATACAGTCAGTGAAAAAGAGGCTGATTATCTTCTGACAGTAAAGAAAGGGAATCCATTAACATATCAGGAAACAAAAGAAATGTTTGCGGAACTGGAAAAGGAAAAGGAAAGGATAACTGCGCATCCCGGTCAAACCGCGACATATGAAAAACAGATGGATTCATATGATGTTATTAAAACAAGCGAAAGAAACCGAAGTCGAATGGAATACAGGACAATGCAGATCTGCCATAACACGGATCTGATTACCCTCTGTAAAAAACAGAAGGAAATAGAAACTGTTGGATGGCCTGAGCAGGTAAGGATTCCGATGGAGAAAGATAAGGATGGGAAAGATATAACTCCTGCTTATGAAGATTTCATAAAAAATGGAACTGTCAGAAAGCCCCGGATCACGACTGGGGACAACCTTACAGATGATATTCATCAGGTAGGACTAATTTCCAGCAGAAGAATGTCAGCACGGGAAACTCTGGAAGCCAAAAGAAACCACTGGAAAATAGAAAATAGTTTGCACCATGTATTGGACGACCTTTTCAGAGAGGACAGATCTTCGGCAAGAAAAAGCAAGAACAATCTGGCAGTCATTAGAAAAATAGCCTATAATCTGCTACGGATTGCCATCCTTCGGGAAAAAACAGAATCAGGTCCAACTGAAATGCGCGACCAATTCAATGACAACCTGACTCTGATAGAAAAATATGTGTTCAGAGGAATAGCGCACCTCTGATAAACGTATTATAACATACTTGAAAAAAGGGAATACCGAAAAAAGGGGGAATTTTGCGCATTTTTAGTAAAAAAGAATGGCTAAGCGTTTTGAAGAGGTCTTAAATATGCAGATGAGGATTGGCAATAGATTTTGGGAGCATTCGTGAAACAACCCTAC
>CAZRZM010000201.1:0-5471 GCA_964604575.1 uncultured Acetatifactor sp. | reverse complement strand
TGGCAGACTGGGGAAAAAGGCAGTCATTGCCCTGCGTGAGCCGTCTTTAGGTCCCTGCTTTGGGATTAAGGGCGGTGCGGCAGGCGGCGGATATGCCCAGGTGGTTCCCATGGAGGATTTAAACCTGCATTTTACAGGGGATTTTCACGCCATAACATCTGCCAATAATCTTTTGGCGGCACTTCTGGATAACCATATCCAGCAGGGCAATGAATTACAGATTGACACCAGACAGATTGTATGGAAACGGTGTGTGGATATGAATGACCGTGTATTGCGCAATGTGGTTGTGGGGCTTGGAAGTAAAATGGATGGTGTAGTCAGGGAAGACCATTTTGTGATAACGGTTGCCAGTGAGATTATGGCGATTCTTTGTCTGGCATCCGACATGAAGGATTTGAAGGAGCGGCTGGCGAGAATTGTGGTGGCATACAATTATGCCGGAGAACCGGTTACGGCGGGAGATTTAAAGGCAGTGGGCGCCATGGCGGCGCTTTTGAAGGATGCCTTAAAACCGAATCTGATTCAGACACTGGAGCATACCCCGGCACTGGTTCATGGCGGGCCTTTTGCAAATATTGCACATGGCTGCAATTCGGTGAGAGCTACGTGCGCTGCCCTGAAAATGGCGGATTACTGCATTACAGAGGCAGGGTTTGGCGCAGATCTGGGTGCGGAAAAATTCTTTAACATTAAATGCAGAATCGCAGATTTAAAGCCCGATGCGGTTGTTTTGGTTGCAACCATCCGTGCGTTGAAATATAATGGAGGTGTAGCCAAAGCAGATTTGAACACGGAAAATCTGGAAGCATTGAAAAAGGGTATTGTAAATCTGGAGAAGCATATCGAAAATCTACAGAAATTCGGGGTGCCGGTTGTTGTAACCCTGAACTCCTTTGTGACAGATACCGAGGCGGAAAATGCTTATGTAAGGCAGTTCTGTGAAGAAAGAAACTGTGAATTTGCGCTTTCCGAAGTATGGGAGAAAGGCGGCGAGGGTGGTGTTGCCCTGGCAGAGAAGGTTTTGGAAACTCTGGAAAACAAGGAGAGTCATTTTAAGCCCCTCTATGAGGATTCCCTTAGTTTAAAAGAAAAAATAGAATGTGTGGCAAAAGAAATTTACGGTGCAGGAAGCGTGAATTTTGCTCCGGCGGCATTAAAACAGCTTGACAGGCTGGAAGAGCTGGGCTTTGGTGGTTTTCCGGTATGTATGGCAAAAAATCAGTATTCTCTCTCGGATGACCCTGCTCTTCTGGGAAGACCGGAAGGATTTGACTTAAGTGTGCGGGAGGTATATGTCTCTGCCGGAGCCGGATTTGTGGTGGCGCTTACCGGTGCGGTAATGACAATGCCGGGACTTCCGGGACGGCCCGCAGCTTATGGTATTGATGTGAATGAAAATGGTGTAATTACCGGTTTGTTTTAGAAATCAAAAGAGAACGGAGTAAAAGAAGATGGCAAAAATGATTGACGGAAAAGCAATATCAGCACAGATAAAGGATGAATTAAAAAATAAGGTTGCTGACATGGAAAAACAGGGAATCCAGATTTGCCTTGCAGTGATTCAGGTGGGAAATGACCCTGCTTCCAGTGTTTATGTGGGTAACAAGAAGAAAGCCTGTGAGTATATCGGTATCCGCTCTCTGGCATATGAACTGCCGGAAGAGACCACAGAGCAGGAGCTTTTGGATTTAATTGCAGAGTTAAACGGACGAAAGGATGTCAATGGTATTCTGGTGCAGCTTCCCCTGCCCGGACATATTGCAGAAGAAAAGGTGTTAAATGCCATTGACCCCAGAAAGGATGTGGATGGTTTTCATCCGCAGAATGTAGGGGCTCTGTGTATCGGCAGACCGGGTTTTGTATCCTGCACTCCTGCGGGAATCATCGAGCTGTTAAAACGTTCCGGCATTGAGATAGCAGGCAGGGAGTGTGTGGTAGTGGGAAGAAGTAATATTGTGGGAAAACCCATGGCACTACTGTTACTTCGTGAGAATGGAACTGTCACTGTGACACACAGCAGGACAAAAGATTTGAAAGAAGTCACATCCAGGGCGGATATTCTGGTGGTGGCAATCGGGAAGCCCAGAATGATTACTGCGGAGTATGTAAAAGAAGGTGCTGTGGTGATTGATGTAGGCATCCACAGAAATGAGGAAAACAAGCTGTGTGGCGATGTGGATTATGACAATGTGGCGCCAAAGTGCAGTGCCATTACCCCGGTTCCCGGAGGAGTGGGACCTATGACAATTGCAATGTTGATGTATAATTGTGTGGAGTCCGTGACATTGCAGCTAAGATAACGAGTGCAACGAAAGGTAAGTGGTTGGATTATGGATTGTCCCAAATGTGGAGCCAGGATTCCAGCCGGTTCGCTATATTGTGTGCAATGTGGTGAAGACATTCATATTGTGCCTGATTTCGACCCTGAGGTGGAATATAATCTGGAACAGACCATCAGTGGAATTGTAGAAGAAATCAGAGAAGATGATGTTGTGCAGGATGATATTACCCCGGAGAACCCCAAAAAGCATTCCTCCAAAAAAATGATTGGATGGATTACGCTGGCGGCAATACTTTTTTTTACATCCGCAGGAATCGGAATTTTCTTCTATGAATATAATTCAGTGGATATTCAGGTGGAACATGCCAGACAATGTGTGGCTAAGGAGCAGTATGATAGAGCGGTTGGATATTATAAACGGGCCCTGGAGCTTGAGGAAAATAATGTAGATATAAAATTTGCATTATCAGAAGTGTATTTTCTCAAAAATAATAAAATTGAATATGAACATCTGCTGCGGGATATCGTCAATGATGCGCAGGTGTCTTCCGAACAACTGGAAAGCGCTTATGGGAAACTGATTGCCATTTACCGGGCAAGAGAAGACTATAAGACAATCAATGAACTTCTGCTGAACAGTGACAATGAGAATATATGGAATAAATATCAGAATTATGTTGCCAAACCGCCGGAATTCAGCATTCAGGAGGGGTATTATTCCAGCATACAGCCATTGAAGCTGACTGCGCTGGCTGCGGGTAATATTTATTACACGCTGGATGGCAGTGAGCCAAGCGAGGAGTCGCTGTTATATACAGCGCCTATTATTCTGGATGATGGAGACTATGTTATCAAAGCTTATTTTGTGAACCAGTATAACATTGCCAGTGAATATGTAACGAAGAATTATCATATTGAGATAGAGGCGCTGGCGCCGCCGGAGGTTGGAGCGGTAAGCGGGGAATACGATTTCCCCACCAATATTGAAATACTTGAGGATGACAGCGAAATATATTACACTACAGATGGAAGCGTGCCCACGCTATCCTCCACACGCTATACCGGTCCCTTTCCCATGCCGCTGGGCAAATCTGTATTTAAGTTTATACGGATTGATGGTGGCAGAAGCAGCAGTGTTGTGGAGCGTACATATAATCTGAGTATGAATACGGAATATACGCCTGAAGAGGCGGAGACGGATGTTATCCAGTATGTGATTTCTACCGGAAAGATTTATGATGACTGGGGACATTATGGCGGTACGGAGGAAATGTACAAGTATTGTTATCAATATGTTACCAATGTGAATGGCATAGATGATTTTTATGTGATTGCGGAAATTTTCAGTGATTTGGACGGAATACAGACCAGAACCGGAAGTTATTATGCAGTCAATGCTTACACTGGAGAAATTTTCAAGCTGCAGATTGATGAGAATGACAACTATACTTTAGTTGATATAGAAAATGTGTCCTAAGCGGGACGAGAGAGGTGGATTATGTACAAGATTGTAAACAAAAAAGAGCTTACTACAAACATTTATCTGATGGATGTAGAGGCAGGAAGAGTCGCAAAATCATGTCAGCCGGGACAGTTTGTAATTGTTCGTATGGATAGTGAGGGGGAAAGAATACCGCTTACTATCTGTGACTATGACAGAGAAAAGGGCATCGTTACCATTGTATTCCAGACAGTAGGCGCCGGAACCAAAATGATGGCATCTTTGAATGAGGGAGATTATTTCCATGATTTTGTAGGTCCCCTGGGACGTCCTTCCGAGCTGGTAAATGATGATATTAACGAGTTAAAACAGAAGAAGATTCTTTTTGTTGCAGGCGGTGTTGGTGCAGCACCTGTATATCCCCAGGTAAAATGGCTGCATGAGCAGGGTGTGGATGCAGACGTAATCGTGGGAAGCAAGACAAAGGATTTGTTGATTCTGGAAAAAGAGATGGAGGCTGTTGCCGGCAATCTCTATGTGACTACAGATGATGGCTCCTATGGCAGAAGCGGTATGGTTACACAGACCTTGAAGGATTTGGTTGCAGAGGGAAAGAAATATGATGTCTGCATCGCTATCGGGCCCATGATTATGATGAAATTTGTATGTCTGCTCACAAAGGAGCTTGGTATTCCTACGGTTGTCAGTCTGAACCCGATTATGGTGGACGGAACCGGTATGTGCGGCGCCTGCCGTGTGACTGTTGGTGATAAAGTGAAATTTGCCTGCGTGGATGGTCCTGAATTTGACGGACATCTGGTTAATTTTGATGAAGCAATGAGACGCCAGACAATGTATAAGACAGAAGAGGGAAGAGCTACACTTAAATTGGAGGAAGGCGAGACCCATCATGGCGGATGCGGACAGTGTGAATAGTGTGAATAGAAAATCAACTGCCTCTGGCAGTTTTCACTCGCGTCAGAGGATGCTTCGTGAAGATTTTCTACGGCTCGTAAACGAGCCTATTCACACCGAAGAATGCCCTGGCGGTCATTCTTCATTGAATGTTGGAAAGTGTATACACATATAAGGAGGTCAAAATGGACGTATTAAAGAAAGTACCGGTAAGGGAGCAGGATGCGAAAGAACGTGCTGCGAATTTCAAAGAGGTATGTTTAGGATATAACAAGGAAGAGGCTATGGAGGAGGCATCCAGATGTATCAACTGTAAAAATGCGCAGTGTGTCAAGGGATGTCCCGTTGCAATTGATATTCCCGGATTTATTGAGCAGGTGAAAGAAGGGAACATAGAGGAGGCATATCAGATTATCAGTGAGTCCAGTGCCCTGCCTGCTGTCTGTGGACGTGTCTGTCCCCAGGAGAGCCAGTGTGAGGGAAAATGTATCCGCGGTTTTAAAGGAGACCCTATCTCCATCGGTAAGCTGGAGCGTTTTGTGGCTGACTGGGCGAGAGAGAATGGTATGAAACCTGCCGGAGCCACCGAGAAGAAGGGCAAGAAGGTAGCCGTTATCGGTTCCGGGCCTGCGGGTCTTACCTGCGCCGGAGATTTGGCAAAGATGGGATATGATGTTACGATTTTTGAGGCACTGCATGAAGCCGGAGGAGTTCTGGTTTATGGTATTCCTGAGTTCCGTCTGCCCAAGGAAGAAGTTGTGGCAAAAGAAATTGAGAACGTAAAATCTCTCGGTGTTACCATTGAGACCAATGTGGTGGTGGGTAAATCTG
>CAZRZM010000200.1:632-5479 GCA_964604575.1 uncultured Acetatifactor sp. | reverse complement strand
AAAGATGAAAACAAAAACAGCTGGTCTTCTTTTCTGAAAACAGAGCGTATGACACGTGAAATTTCATTTTGATACTTGTCTAGTTTACCTAATAATTCAACTTCATCCGTGCTCCTATTAATACGAAATAACGCTCCTTGTTCATAACCAACAGCATAAATATACTGTTCATCAACATATGCATCCAGGAAATTTAAGTGCTTGTTTTCATTATACATTTGCCTTTATCCTCTATTTTATGATTTTAAAACAGACTCAATCGACACAAGTCTGTCCGAGTGAATTCCAAGTTGCTCAACCAAATATTTTGCAATCTCATCAAACTGCTTAACAGGAGTTATCATAATAAGGCTTTCCTCATTTAACTTCTCTTTATCCGGCAACACAACATTATCCATCGCATGATTATCCGAATCATAAACTCCGGTTATGGATATGTCATCTTTAATGGTTTCTATGAAGGCTTTCCCCACAACTCCACATCCATAAACCGCCAGTCCTTCTGAATCACTTTCCTTCATCCTCTTTCGCACCCACTGCACCACATCCGCTTTACTTAAAATAAATTTACTTAACAATGCAGAAACAATACCATTCCTCTCTGCCTCACGTTTAAATGGATGTTCTCCCGTGTAATGACTTGCCAATCCTCCGCTCCATTCCCAAACCTTCGGATGCTTTAAAATCGGATGCTTCATCACTTCTAAATATTCTGCATGGTAGGGATGATGCACATTTCTGACATTGGCAAACCACTCTACCTCCGGCGGCTGACAATAATAAGGCTCATAAGGTCTCAGTCTGACACAGTCTGCCCCAAATTCTTCAATACACCTTCTGGTAAACTCAGGAAGTGTTCTAAAATTCCGCTCCTGCACAACTGTGGCCAGTTCAAGATAATTAATAATTCCCTGTTCTCTTAATTGTTTTACAAACCGTAAATTATCCTCAATCTTTGAAATCGGATACCGGCACCCTGACAAAATCTGATAAACATGCTCGTCAAAGCTCATCACAGTGATTGCCACCTTCAGATTATATGCTCCTAAGTTTTCAATCTGTTTCCAATGCATCTCATCAAACAAAGAACCATTCGTCTCCAAGGTCACAGAAATATCCTCTTTTGGCGCTAATGGTTTCCAATTAGCAAGAATTTTCAAAGTTCTCTGGCTGCAAAATAATTCCGCTCTGCCGTTTGCACTGATATGCCTGACATGCGGCAGGATTTTCTCAAGTTCCTTTTCGGTAACATCATAATCAGCGCTAGAATATCTTCCGGAATTTTTTTCTCTTCTTTGGTGCAGAGCACAACAGATGCAATTATAATTACAATCCATTTCATAGGAAAGGGATAGCATTTGGGGATACTCCGGAACACAATCTACAGTAACCTTACAATCTTCCAATTCATTTCTTGCCAAATAGGGACAGGCATCTATATTACATTCAGAATAATCATCATTAGCCAGCCTTTCCCGTATACCTTGCACTTTTTCCCCATGCCATATTTCATAGAAGCTGTTTTCCTTTAAATTGCCAATAACCCCACCGGCATTCTTTATCCATGGACAGACTGACACGTCCCCATCCGGACTAATGACCTGAAGATAATCCACTACTTTTTTACAAAGTCTCATTATTTTTCCTCCTTCACATAGTCCCTCTTTATCGGAACACATTTACAAAACCCAACTCACGCAGCATTGGAATCACTTGCTCCTGATTGGTCTCATTCATGCCTAACCAGATATTTACGGAATCGCTGCTATCAATTTCCGACACACCAAATATTGTGTGATTCAGTAAATATAACGCTGCATCATCCTTCTTAGTAACAATAAAACCATCAAATGGGATACCGTCGTCATTAAGAAGATTAGCACACCTTTGAGCTTCAACGCCCGCACCATAAATATACAGTCTTTGATTCTCCCGGGTAATCTGGGGGAAATATTTCGTTAGTAACCACTCCCGATAATCGAAGCACAAATGAAAATATTCCTTACGCCACTCATCGCCAAGACTATCTCTTCTATGTCCTGTTGCTTCCTTAAATTCATTCACTACCTGTAATAATTCCTCTACACTTCCCCACTGCGACCTTTTTGCCCAGTAATATCCTCCTAAATGTGCCTTAATCTTAATATTATAGTCTAACTCCTTAGTGAATCTTTTCTTCGCATATTCAGCAAAATCTATTAGAAAATTTATTTCTGAAATATGATAAAACTCCACATAATCATAATTTGATATAAAATTGTAAGACCACGCACCAGAATGCATATAGTTCCGAAGCGACCACACCCGATTCATATAATATATTTGCCCTACACAAGCCAGACAAAATTTTAGAGGTTCATCGCCAACCGGTGCACTGAAGTAACAAGCCGGAAGTTCCTCAAGATATTTTTCCCGAAAGAAAAAAGACGCTGTAGGAATTTCTCCTGATTGCTTTAAAATAATCTCATCATCCGGCAGATACCCTGATTTTCTTCCTGTTATCTGCAAAACATTCTCGTCCTGCGCTTCCTGGTATCTGATTGCATTATGAACACACATAGAAGTATCGGGATGACTTTCCATCCATTCAAACTGCTCCTGTAATTTTCCATAATAAATCCACTCATCATCCCCTTCACAAAAAGCCACATACTTTCCCCTTACATAAGGAAACAGCAGACCCATCATCCGCTTAATACCTTTTGAATACTGGTTCTCTTCTTCCAAAAATAAACGAATCTTATCCGGATATTTTCTCTGATATTTTTTCAGAATATCTATGGTTCCATCTGTTGATGCATCATCATGGATCAGTATTTCATAGTTAAAATCTGTTTTTTGCATTAAGAACCCGTTTAATGCCTTTTCTATGTATTTCACGTGATTATAGGTAATACAACAAACTGACACCGCAATATCTTTCCTGTTCCAAGCGCTCTCTGTTTCACTTGACATATACTCTTTCATTATAATATTCCCTCATAGTCTTCGTCTGTGCCTGATACCCAAGATGCCCTGCAATATATCTCTCAGCCATTACTATAGCTCGTCCCTCCATCATACAAAAATCACACAGATGCCTTTCATCCGCTCCCAGATTATTTCCTTCTCCTACCGGAAACATTCCCATTTTAACCCATATTTTCCTTTCAAACAGTATCAGTCCAATGCTGTATCGCATAGGGCAAATAGAATACTCTTCCTTCTCCCCTTGCAGTCTCTCTGCCAATGCATCAATATCTGCAAGCGCATCACATGTCTCTCCCCATAAAAATCTGGCTGCTTGCGAGTCTTTCCAAATGGTCTGATGATGCGCCATACCATCCGTATATTTTATCTCTCCAAACCTTTCTTCCCATTCTTTGGTTAAACCTAACTTCTCTAAAATTCTGACATAACCATATGCATTAACAGGAATCAAAGGCGAAACAAACCCCACTTCATAATAACTGGTCTCCTGTACCTGTTGAAGTGCCGCTTTCATTCCCGCCAAAACATTCTTAGTTATAAAAATATCTTCATCCATTTTATAAATGTATCTTGCTCTCTTGTGTAAGGTAATTGTAGAATTTAATGCTAATGAAATCTTGTTTTCTTCCGTATACAAATACGTCCATCCATTTCGTGCACAAGTTTCTCTGATAGCCTCTGAATAAATCCCTGCTGTAACCACACATACATCAGTATCAGCGGGGGTATACTGCGCCACGCGTTTCGATACCTCTTCCCAAAGGAAATCTTTATAACCGGCTAAAAGAATGAGCAGATTCTCCTCTCCCCTTTCCCGTATATCACAGATACCCGGGACATGACTACGCCCATAAAATTGACTGAATATATATAGGGTATCCACATATATAAAATCTTTTAAGAATTTTTTCCCCTTCTTTTCCAGCATCTCAGAAATGACAGGATAAAAAGTACTGGTGACAACAAAAAACAAATCATCTTTGTTATCGACATCGTCAATAGATTTGATAGTTAAACCGTCTATTGTCTGCCCTTGTTTCTTTTCATCCCCATCCAACAAAACTTCTATTTTCCCTATTTGAGTATTAATAAACTCTTTGTAATCCTGATACGAATTACCTGCACCATATACTGCTATCCGTTTTCCTTTAATGTAGCTATATACTTCACTTAAATCACTTTCCAGTAAATAATAATCTTTATATGAAATATAGTCTGTTCCGTCATCATAGCCTTCCTTGTCCAGGATGCGCTCATATGCAGAACCATTTTGTACACAGATAATGAAAAGCTTCTTTTCCTCCCGCAGTTCCCCAATTGTACGCTCCGTCCATACAGGCAATTTCGCACTTTCACACCATTCTGATTCCAAACACAGATAGCCATCTATCTCATCTTGGGGAATCATATATTCCATTTCCTTTTGGATTGCTCCCAATCCGCATAATACAATTTTTCTCACTTTTCCAATTCCTCATATTCCGGATGATATATAAAACATTCCGGATGTTGATAATAGTATTCTTCCATGCTCTTATGCTGTGGTCCATACGACAAATGACCCACTAGTGTATTTCCCGATTCTATCATTGCTTTTCCATGCATTAATGCATATTTGCAAATATGGATTTCATCCGCTCCCATATTCGTATGCCAGTTAACAGGAAACATATCCATTGCAATCCAATTATCTCTCGAAAATAAAATCAAACCAATACTATAACGAATTGGACATACATGGTATCGCAATGGCAGAGATTGCAACATTCGATTCATCTCATCAATATTGGAAAGCTGAGGCAGTCCCTCACCCCACATCATTCTTGCCGCCTCAGAAGAATCATGAATTGCCTTATGGTGATGATAGCAATCCGTAT
>CAZRZM010000200.1:220-622 GCA_964604575.1 uncultured Acetatifactor sp. | reverse complement strand
TGTCTTCCCAAGCCTTTGTACAGTTAAATTGCTTTAATACATCAACATATCCAAAGCCATTTACGGGTATTGTCGGTGTCACAAAAGCAACCTCGTAGTAACTCCCTTTTTGGACAAAATAATATGTTTCCAACATTTTTTCAAACACGCCTTTTGTTACAAATATATCCTCGTCAATTTTGTAAATCATTTTTGCACAGCTGTGCAAATAAACACATGTATTAATTGCCAATGATACATTATTTTGCTTTGTACTTACATATGACCAACCGTTTTTCTGACATAGACATCTCAAGTCTTCATTCACCAGACCACTGGTAACCATACACACATCCATATCCGCAGGAATATAATGTTCCAGACGGTCAAAAATATTTGACCATACAAAAGGCTTATATCCTG
>CAZRZM010000200.1:0-210 GCA_964604575.1 uncultured Acetatifactor sp. | reverse complement strand
AAAATAACCAACATTTTTTCTCTGTCCTTTTTACGATTATCAAATTCATAATCATTAGTAATATTGTTAGCATACTGAAGCATTTTAAAAAAAGTATATATATGAAGAAAATTTTTCCCCTGTCTCAATCCTTTATTCTCTAAAGCCTTGCGAATTTCATCATAATAAATACTGGATACTATAATATATTCTTCTTCATGGAACACATAA
>CAZRZM010000199.1:0-5495 GCA_964604575.1 uncultured Acetatifactor sp. | reverse complement strand
ATGATTTTGAACAGCTTCCCCCGGTCGGCGGGGGTGTTCATGGTAACAAGAACGTCCGTAAGGCGGTTTATGGTTTCCATGTCGCCGCCTGTCGTCACCCAGACCATTTCCGCGAATGGCTGCGTGACTGCCCCGGCTACAAGGTTTATCTTATCCTTGCTGATTTCGCCGGACGGAAGTATAATACCCTTGTCTAAAAGTTCATTTTTCATGTCGTCCTCCTTAAATTTTTGGTGCCGAAATGGTGCCCGACTTTACAAAATAAACTTATACGGAGATATGGCATGATATAAAAGGATAAGCGGAAAACCCTTATTTTAAGCCATTCCTGCAAGAAGTTATAAAAACTTGCGGGGGCTTATAAGAAGATTTTCCGCTATGAAATCAATAAAAAATAAGTTCCTCTTGACAAAATAGTCAGATATGATATAGTTCTAGATGCGAATGAGTTGCATTTGCATCTAGAACTATTTTTTTGAAAGGCAGTAATTATGTTGGATATTATTTTCGATACATTATTAGATAGTATAAAATTGATACCTTTTCTGTTCCTGACCTATCTGGCAATGGAATATCTGGAGCACAAGACGGGTGGAAAGACGCAGGATGTAATCAGGAAAGCGGGAAAATGGGGACCGCTTCTGGGCGGTATGGCAGGTGTTCTCCCCCAGTGTGGTTTTTCAGTGGCGGCTTCTAATCTGTATGCCGGACGGGTGATTACACTGGGAACATTATTTGCTATTTATCTGTCTACTTCTGATGAGATGCTGCCTATTTTTATTTCCGAGCGGGCACCTCTGCAATTGATTTTTGGAATCTTATTATTTAAAATGATAATTGGTATTCTGGTAGGGTTTGCGATAGATTTTCTGTTTACACGAAATAAGGAAGAACATGAGCATATTCATGATTTGTGTGAGCATGAGCACTGCCACTGCGAGCAGGGAATTTTACGCTCTGCGGTCAATCATACGGCACAGATAACGTTGTTCATTATTTTAATTTCTTTTGCATTGAATCTGATACTGTATTTTGTGGGTGAGGATGTGCTGGCAGAATTTTTGATGGACAATCCATTCTTAGGCCCCATACTTTCAGGGATTGTGGGACTGATTCCCAACTGTGCGGCATCTGTGGTAATCACACAGTTATTTTTGCAGAATGTTATCGGTGTCGGCTCCATGCTGGCGGGATTGCTGGTGGGAAGCGGAGTAGGACTGCTGGTACTGTTCCGCGTCAACCACAACAGAAAGGAGAATTTCAAAATCCTTGGACTGCTGTATTTTATTGGAGTTGTTCTTGGTATTGTGGTAGAATTAGTGATATAAGAAGCAGTGTGGAAATGGGGGATAGTGTGAAAAATAAATTTTCACACAAAAATTTGTGCTTGCGCCCAAATTTTCAGGTTGCAGCAAGAATGGAGATTAGTATGAAAGAAAAGCAGGCAGGGCTGGCAGATGCTGGACGGACACTGCAATATCCGCAGGGCATTAAATGGACAAAGCAACGGAAAGATGTGTACGAAGTATTATGGCAGGCAAAGGAGCCGTTGAGTGCAGTACAGATATATAGTAAGCTGGACAAATCCGATATGGAAAACAAGTACGCCTTATCCACTGTTTACCGCATTCTGACAGCTTTTGAAGAAAAGGGCTTTGTCAATAAATCCACTTGGATGGGAGACGGCACAGTAGTGTACGAGCTGAATCGCGGAGAGCATACGCATTATGCAGTATGCCTGCAGTGCCACAAGAGGATTCCATTGTCCCATTGCCCTTTTGCGCATCTGCATTTGGAAGAAGATGCAGATGATTTCACTATTACTGCCCACAAATTGGAGCTTTATGGTTACTGTAAGGACTGCAGGCAATAAAGAAATGAAATGTGTTGATTTTAATAGAATTTACACATTAATTAATAAAATATGAAAAAAATCAAAAAAATACTTGCATTTTGGTAAACCATATACTATAATCATATTTGCGTTCTAAATAACACATATATATGCACCGCTAGCTCAGTTGGTAGAGCACCTGACTCTTAATCAGGGTGTCCAGGGTTCGAGCCCCTGGCGGTGCATTTGGAAGTCCCAGGCTTAGCAGTCGTGCAGGTTTGGGGCTTTTTTACTGCATGGAAAAGGCAGGGGATTCTGAAAAAATCAGTTTTCCCTGCCTAACACTTTATCGAGATGGGATATACAGTTTTTCGTGCCTATAATTTTATTGGCATGGTGCAGGTACCTGCGTGTGGTTTCTATGTCCTCATGCCCCAGAAGAACCATAAGACGGTATATGTCAATCTGTCCGTGTTCCTCGTACTGGTCTATGCGGTCCACTTTATTTTATCCACATATAAAAAATTTAAATTTCGTCACTTTTACAATTGTCGAATGTAGGGAGTGAACAGTAACCATTTTTCCTGCAGCAACGGCATTCTGTAATACACCACTTGCAGAATGCCCCGGAGTGTGTTATATTGGATTTAGGCAAAAGGCTGTTATGTACCAATGCTACACAAAAAAAGCCCCGGAGGGTCCATCTCCGGGGTTTTTGTCTGTCTGTCTGCTGCTTATTTGTCTCCGTCCAGCCATTTGCAGATATAGTAGGCAACCACACCTGCCGCGACGGAGATTATGAAAGCTGTTATGTATTCCAAGGCCACACCTCCCTCCTGCTGGAAAGAGTCAACAGCAGGTACAGTATAGCATCTGCGGAGGAACCGGACAATAGGTTTTTTCCATGCATGGAAAAGGCAGGGGATTCTGAAAAATCAGTTTTCCCTGCCTGACACTTTATCGCTTTCATTCCTGTATATTGTTTTCAGAATTTGTCTCGATAATATTCTGGATAAGTGTGGTCTGTTCTGCAGTGAGAGAAGCCTGCTTATCGCCATGGCGGACATATCCCTCTGTGAGGTTAACATGATAATTTTCACCAAATTCCGTATCAACAGTATATTCCGGTATACAGCGGCAGATGTCCTCCTTATAATCCAGGTAAAGCAACAAATCCGTAAGTGATACAGAATCGTCTCCCCAAAAAGAAATCTCCCAGTTGTTTTCACTATTTTCTCCAGTGGAGTAATTTTTTATGGTTGTAACCGTATTGCCACAGTATCCTGCTGCTTCATGCTCCACGATGTTATTTCCCTCAAAAGGAATGTGCACATGAGTATCTTCTTCTGTAATATTTCCAGAGCCTGAAATATTATCGGCGTCTGGAATATTTTCAGCATTTAGAACATTATCAGTGTCTAAGGTATTGCCAGCAGCTTCCGGATATTCACTTCTTTCTGCATCTGCGGGTGGTTCATAAGGCATCCGGGATTTTTGGGTTCCGCAGCCTGTTAAAAGCAGACAGAGTATGACAAGGATATAAATTTTTCTTCTTTTCATAAACAAACCTCCTGATAAATTTTTCCATTAAAACCCTATACAGTAAATGGAACAATGTACCAAATTTCATGTACTTATATAATAAGACGGAAAAAATAGTACAAAGTTTCCTGCAAAATGTACTTCTGGCAAAAGAAATGGTATGTTATTCTAAAAGAAATCATCGTGCAGGAGGGGGACCTATGGCAGTAGTATCTAATCAGAAGCTGAAAGTCATGTATCTTATGAAAATCATGTTGGAAAAGACAGATGAGACACATAGTATCACCATGCCGGAAATTATCGAAGCATTGAAAATGTACGGAATAACAGCCGAAAGAAAAAGTGTCTATAGTGATATTGAAAGTCTGCGCCAGTATGGAATGGATATTATTGGAACCCAGGAAAACCGGACCTATTCTTATCATATCGGCAACAGGCAGTTTGAGCTGGCGGAGCTGAAACTGCTGGTGGATTCTGTACAGTCAGCCAAATTTATTACTGCTAAAAAGTCAAATGAACTGATTAAGAAAATTGAAGGCTTTGCCAGTCAGTATGAGGCGAAACAGCTTCACCGCCAGGTCTATGTTGCAGAACGGATAAAAGCTGCAAATGAAAGTATCTATTATAATGTGGATATCATTCATTCCGCCATCGCGGAGAACTCTCAAATTGTGTTTCATTATTTTCAATGGAATGTGGATAAGGAAATGAAGCTCCGCAGAAATGGCGAGCTTTATAACGTCAGCCCATGGGCATTGTCATGGGCAGATGAAAATTATTACATGATTGCCTATGACAGTCGGGAGGATAAAATCAAGCATTTTCGTGTGGATAAGATGTTGCATATTGAAATGACGAGAAGACGCAGGGAGGGACGCAGTATGTTCCGGGAGTTTGACATGGCGGTATATGCAAAGAAAATGTTTGGAATGTATGACGGGGAAGAGCGGACGGTTAAAATAGAATGTAAGAATCATCTGGCGGGAGTGATAATAGACCGATTTGGTAAGAATGTGACTCTGATAAAAACGGATACGGAGCATTTTACAGTTAACGTAAAAGTAGCCGTAAGCAGGCAGTTCTTATTCTGGGTAATGGCGCTGGGTGAGGATGCCAAAATTGTGGGACCGGAGGCGGTTGTGGAGCAGGTGGGCAACGAGATAGACAGACTGGCACGGCAGTACAGAACATAATCTGCAAAAGTATGTTCGGAACGGAAGTTCGTGCTGCGAGAACTGTTTTTGGGATAGCGGGGGTGGTATAATATACTTGCAGGCGCAGAATCCATGGCTTGAGAAATAAATGTCTGCATCGCAGTCGCTTGTTTTTCTGCGCACATGGTATGATAACGTTAAGATATGTTTGGATTCAAACAAATAATGTAAAAGGAGATAAAAATATGGCAAATTACTATGAAACATTAACAAATCAATATCCGGTAAATAAAACTTTACGTTTTCGTCTGGAACCGATAGGAAAGACGCTTGAGAATATAAAAAATAACCGAATATTGGATAAGGATGAACAAAGAAAAAAAGACTACGTGAAAGTAAAGCATTTGATTGATAAGTATCATGTCAGGGTCATTAATGAAGCTTTGCAGGGGAAAAAATTAAGTGGTCTTGATGAAGTAGCAGAATTATACTATCTGCATAAGAGAGATGAAAAACAAGAGAAAGCATTGGAAGAGAGTTTTACCAGTCTTCGCAAACAGATAGCAGCTCATCTGCGGGCACATGAAAAGTTTGCTCTTTTAGACAAAAAAGAGTTGATTAATAATGAGTTATCACAGATGACAGAGACGGAAGAGGAATATAACGCATTAAAGAGTTTTGAAAAATTTACCACATACTTCACAAATTTCAATACCGTTAGAAAGAACTTGTATTCGGATGAAAAGAAATCATCTACAGTTGCGTACCGTTTAATTGAAGAAAATCTGCCTAAGTTTCTTGATAATGTTATTGTATATGAAATGCTCAAAAAGTATGCTGTGGATATCAGTAATGTGCAGGAGATATTGGATAAATATCAAGTGAAAAATATTGACGAAATTTTTTTGGTTGATGGGTTTCATTATGTTCTTACACAAGCGGGAATTGATATTTATAACTTTATT
>CAZRZM010000198.1:2398-5586 GCA_964604575.1 uncultured Acetatifactor sp. | reverse complement strand
CATGGTATGACAACGAGAACAGCTATACTTCCCAGATGGTTCGTACCATTAAATACTTCAGCGAGCTGGCTTAATGCGTATAAGCGCAAAAACGGACATCTGCGAAGCGGATATTTAAAGGCCTATATGGGTCCGGTCTTAAGGACCGGACCTTTTTGTATATTCTAAAAAAATTAAATGGAGGTCATAAAAATGGGCTTAAACAAAAAATCTGTTGATGACATTAATGCAAAAGGCAAGAGAGTACTTGTAAGATGTGATTTTAACGTACCTTTGAAAAATGGAGAGATAACCGACGAGACCCGTATCGTTGCGGCTCTTCCCACGATTCAGAAACTGATTGCTGACGGTGGCAAAGTAATTCTCTGCTCCCACCTGGGCAAAGTAAAGAATGGTCCCAACGAAGGAGAATCCCTTGCACCTGTAGCAAAGAGACTGTCCGAAAAGCTGGGTAAAGATGTGGTATTTGTTGCCGATTATAATGTAACCGGTGAAGAAGCTTCCAAGGCAGTGGCTGATATGAAAGAGGGCGATGTTGTTCTGCTTCAGAATACCCGTTTCCGCGGCGCAGAAGAAACCAAGAACGGCGAGGCGTTCAGCAAAGAGCTGGCTGATTTGGCTGATTTGTATGTATGTGATGCGTTTGGCTCTTCCCACAGAGCACATGCTTCTGTCGCAGGCGTTACCAGGTTTATCACCGAGAAAGGTGGAGAGAATGCAGTTGGTTACCTGATGCAGAAAGAAATTGAGTTTCTCGGCAATGCAGTTGAGAATCCGGTAAGACCTTTCGTTGCAATCCTCGGCGGTGCAAAGGTTGCAGACAAACTGAATGTTATTTCCAACCTGCTTGAGAAATGTGATACCCTGATTATCGGCGGTGGAATGGCTTATACTTTCTTAAAAGCGCAGGGTTATGAAATTGGTAAATCCCTGGTGGATGATGAGAAGATTGATTATTGTAAAGAAATGATGGCAAAGGCTGAGAAGTTAGGCAAGAAACTGTTACTTCCGGTTGATGCTGTGACTATCTCAGATTTCCCTAATCCTATTGATGCTCCGGTAGAAGTAGAGGTATATGATTCACAGGATATGCCTGCCGACAGAGAGGGATGTGATATCGGACCTAAAACTGCCCAGATGTTTGCAGATGCTGTTAAATCCGCAAAGACTGTAGTATGGAACGGACCTATGGGTGTATTCGAGAATCCTACCCTTGCAGCAGGTACTATCTCTGTAGCGAAAGCTCTGGCTGAGACAGATGCAACTACTATTATCGGTGGCGGTGATTCCGCAGCAGCAGTAAACCAGTTGGGATTTGGTGACAAGATGAGCCATATTTCCACGGGCGGCGGCGCATCCCTGGAGTTCCTTGAGGGTAAAGTGCTTCCCGGTGTAGATGCAGCAGATGATAAATAGAGTGGATTTCTATTAGGGTTCTGATAAAGGGTCGGGAGTGTCCCCCATGTATTCCATGAAAGGGGCGCTCCCGCTCCGTGAAAAACGTAGCGGACACATAAGGCTGTAAAGTACACAGCCTAAGTGCCGACGTTTTTCAAGGCCCTTTCGTGGAACACATGGGGGACGCTCCCTCGGTTTATGCAGATTGAATTATAGAAATGTACTTGTCCATAAGTAATTTTTGAGTAGAAAATCTATTTATAAACAATCTTTGTGCAAATAGTGTGTATATAAACAGTCGGCATATGACGGATTTGTGTTCAAATAATTAGTGTAGAAATAGTTTTTGTATCGATAATCTGCCGATAAACAAAATATGTTTGTTAAATTTGTATATAAATATTCTGTATATATGTGAATTATGTTTTGGCAATTTGCATGATATATAGGGAAACGAGGATATAAGTATGGCAAGAAAGAAGATTATTGCCGGAAACTGGAAGATGAATATGACTCCCAGCCAGGCAGTGGAATTGGTAAACACGTTAAAACCTCTTGTAGTAAATGATGATGTTGATGTATTGTTCTGTGTACCTGCAATCGACATTATTCCTGCAATGGAGGCAGCAAAGGGTACTAACATCAATATTGGCGCCGAGAATATGTATTATGAAGAGAGCGGCGCTTATACCGGAGAAATTTCTCCTGCAATGCTGGATGATGCCGGTGTGAAATATGTTATCATCGGTCACTCCGAGAGAAGAGAATATTTTGCAGAGACAGACGAGACGGTTAATAAAAAGGTATTGAAAGCTTTTGAGCATGGAATTACCCCTATTATCTGCTGTGGTGAGTCTCTGACCCAGAGAGAGCAGGGCGTTACGATTGATTTTATCCGTCAGCAGATTAAAATTGCATTTCTCAATGTAACAAAAGAGCAGGCGGCTTCTGCAGTAATCGCTTATGAACCTATCTGGGCTATCGGAACGGGCAAAGTGGCTACAACAGAGCAGGCGCAGGAGGTATGTAAGGCAATCCGCGAATGTATCGCTGAGATTTATGATGCTGCAACCGCAGAAGCAATCCGTATCCAGTATGGTGGTTCCGTATCCGCAGCAAGTGCACCGGAGCTGTTTGCACAGCCTGATATTGACGGCGGTCTGGTAGGCGGAGCTTCCCTGAAGGTGGACTTCGGTAAAATTGTCTGCTACAACAAATAGGCAGCAGATTGTACCCAAAAAGGACTATGTAAAAGCACTATATGTAGGGAATGCAATTCCTATATATAGTGCTTTTTGTCATATAGGAAAGTTCGTCCTATATGATAAAAAGCCCCGTGAGGATGCGCACGCAAATGCAGATGTAGTATGTCGCTTGTGCGACGCATTTGCTGCGCAGAATTTCGCGATGCAAAATTCTTTTATAAAAAATGATTAATTCCTGTCACAAAGTTCAGAGTAGTTTGTCTAATAAAGTAAGAGCTGAAATTTGTTCTCTTAATTAAAATGCCGTTTATGCGGCGGAATGTGAGGAAAAAATGAATGAAGAATTACAGGCTTTGGTTGACAAAGCTACCGCAGGGGATAAGAAAGCCCTTGAAACACTTGTTGTAAGTATGCAGGATATTGTGTTTAATCTATCGCTGCGGATGCTGGGAACATTTGCAGATGCAGAGGATGCCACACAGGATATTTTGTTAAAGGTGATTACCCATCTGTCTTCTTTCAGAGGAGAAAGCTCCTTCACCACATGGGTATATACAAGGAATATTAGACATTAATAAGTCATTT
>CAZRZM010000198.1:0-2388 GCA_964604575.1 uncultured Acetatifactor sp. | reverse complement strand
CTGAAAAATTATAAAAAGCACATGTTTGCCCATTATCCATTGAGTTTTGAGTATTATGGAGATGACATAGAAAACGGAAAAATCCATGATGTGCCCGACTTAACGCAGAATGTGGAACAAAATATTTTGGCAGAGGAACTGAAAATGTCCTGCACCAATGTTATGCTGCAATGTCTTGATGCGGAAAGCAGATGTATTTTTATATTGGGAACAATGTTTAAGATTGACAGCCGTATTGCGGGGGATATTTTAGAAATAACCCCGGAGGCATATAGGCAGAGGCTTTCCCGAATCCGCAGGAAGATGGCAGATTTTCTTGGACAATATTGTGGAGAATATGGCAGTGGCAGATGCAAGTGCAGGGACAGAATTAATTATGCAATACAAAATCATAGAATAAACCCCATGCAGATGGATTATACAGCCGCTACAGAGATTCCCATCCAGACTATGCTGGATGTAAAAAATGTCATGGAAGATATTGATAATTTGTCACAGAGCTTTTCTTTCTGTAAGACCTACCAGTCATCCGAACGGCTAAAACAGCTTATTCAGGAATTTTTTGAATCCACGCAGTTTTCTGTTATCAAAAATTCATAAAGGAGACGGATAATTATGAACACACAGTTAATTATAGATTACTTATCAGAATTAAGTGAAAATAACAACCGTGAATGGTATCATGCCCATAAAGGAGATTATCAGAAAGCAAATGCCGAGTTTGAAGAACTGATTCAGGCATTCATTTTGGAGATTGGTAAGTTTGACAGCAGCATCTTGCATAACAATCCAAAAGACCTGACCTTTAAAATGGTAAGAGATACACGTTTCAGTCATGACAAATCCCCATATAATCCTGCATTTCGTGCCCATATTTCCGCGATGGGCAAACTTCCGGTTCCTGTTGGATATTACCTTATGATAAAACCAGGCAATCAGTCATTTTTAGGCGGCGGTTTGTTTGCGGATATGTTTAAAGAGGCAACGGCAATGGTAAGAAATTATATTGCAGCCCATCCGGATGAATGGGAAAAAATTATATATGCTGCTGATTTTCAGAAATATTTTACGGTACGGGGTACGGCATTGAAAAATGTTCCAAATGGTTATGACAAGGAGCATCCACAAGCACAATATTTGAAATACAAGAGCTGGTATCTGGAATATTTTATAAAAGATGAAGACCTGCAGGATACAGAGAAGTTTATTGCCTGTGCCGTGCAGATTTTTCAAGTGATGAAACCTTTTAACGATTACTTGAATAAGGCTCTTGTCGGATTCAGAATGCCGGAAAGATAAGAGAACAAGGCAGTAAATAGGATAAAAGAGCCTGAGAGGAGTGTTTCCTTTCAGGCTTTTTTATCAGGTGTCTGAAAATATTAGTTGGTAAATAACTGGGACCAGTAGTTGACACCACGACTGTTCTGCTGGTATCCCACACCGATTTTGGTGAACTTTGCATTCATAATATTGGCTCTGTGTCCGTCACTGTTCATCCAGGCAGATACAACTTCTTCAGGAGAACGCTGTCCCCATGCAATATTTTCTCCTGCATTGCGGTAGGAGATATTTTGTTCTTTGATAGCAGTAGCAAAAGATGTACCATTGGGGCGGGTGTGGGAGAAAGAGGTTTCAATTTCTATGGCACGAACCTGAGCCGCCGCCTGAAGATTTTTGTCAATCGTCAGTGGTGCCAGACCTGCCATGGCACGCTCCGCGTTTACCAGAGAGACTATTTTATTAATATAGGGATGTGCTGTTTCCTCTTCAACGGTGTCATCCGGTTTGTCGTTGTCGGGCTGGCTGTTGTCAGGCTTGTCGTTGTCGGGCTGGCTGTTGTCAGGCTTGTCGTTGTCGGGCTGGCTGTTGTCAGGCTTGTCGTTGTCGGGTTTGTCGTTGTCAGGCTGGCTGTTGTCAGGTGTATCTGTATCCGGCGTACCTGTGCCCGGACAATTCGGGATAATATTTTGCAGGCAGTCCTTGATTTGCTCTAAAAGAGTGGAATTGCCACAGTTAGAACCGTAGGAAAAAATAATTTTGTTTCCGTTTTTGGTTATCTGTGAAAACTGGTTGGATGCTGCATTTGCAGACAGCGTATTTCCCCCCAGACAAGTAACGGTTAATATAGTTGCTGTAAGTAATGCTGTTTTTTTCATAAAAAACTCCCTTCCTCTATATAGTGTTTTTAAAGAACTGCGTAACATAACGTGTTGCAGCCTCCACACTATTTGTTACAAAAATATTACGTAAATGTTACAAACACATCATAATACATTTTTTGCTTTTTGCAACATGCAATAAATGGAAATATGTTGTTGCGGGGTGACTGCGCGTGGTATAATGATTCTGCCAAGGCAGAATGCAAGCCAGCCTGCGCTGTCTTGCCGT
>CAZRZM010000197.1:0-5643 GCA_964604575.1 uncultured Acetatifactor sp. | reverse complement strand
ACTCGCCGCAAGTCCATTTCCCTCGCCGCAATACCAACTGACTCGCCGCAAGTCCGGAAAAATGCCCCCGGCATTTTTCCCGCTAAGGTCTAGTTCTACTAAGGCAGGGTACTTTCCTGCCTTAGTAGAACTCCTTAGCGTCTCCTTAGCGTGGTACCTCGACCATAATATAAGCCTCAACCACATCGAACTCCTGAATCTTGTCAAAGCCCTCGAATACAAGTCCGCACTCGAAGCCTTCCTTCACTTCCTTCACATCATCCTTAAAGCGCTTCAGGGATGCCAGGCCGCCCTCGTAAATCTGCTCGCCCTCACGGGTGATGCGAATCTTGCAGCCTCTCTGGAAGATACCGTCCGTCACATAGGAACCTGCAATGTTACCGATCTGGGAAGCCTTGAATATCTGTCTGATCTCGGCATGGCCGATAACCTTCTCCTCAAATACGGGATCCAGCATGCCCTTCATGGCAGCTTCCACATCCTCGATGGCCTGATAGATAACCTTATACAGTCTCACATCCACGCCTTCACGTTCCGCTGTCGCCTTGGCTGTGGCATCCAGCCTTACATTAAAGCCGATAATAATGGCATTGGAGGCACTGGCCAGCACCACATCAGACTCGTTGATGGCACCTACACCGCCATGAATACATTTTACAACAACCTCTTCATTGGTAAGCTTTAACAGGGACTGCTTCACAGCTTCCACGCTGCCCTGCACATCTGCTTTGACAATGAGATTCAGCTCTTTCAGATTACCTTCTTTAATCTGGGAGAACAAGTCATCCAGCGACATCCTGCCCTTAGTCTCTTCCAGCATTCTCTCCTTGTTCTGTGCCAGATAAGTCTCGGCAAAAGATTTTGCAGTCTTATCATTCTCGTGTGCAATAAACACTTCACCTGCACTGGGCACATCGGAAAGACCCAGAATCTCAACCGGAGTGGAAGGACCTGCCTCTTTCACTTTTCTGCCCTTGTCGTCAATCATGGCTCTTACTTTACCATGGCTGGCACCTGCGGAAATGAAATCTCCTACATGCAGTGTACCCTTCTGGACCAGAACCGTAGCCACAGGACCACGGCCTTTGTCAAGTTCCGCCTCAATCACAAGACCTCTTGCACGTCTCTTGGGATTTGCTTTCAATTCCAGAATATCTGCTGTCAGCAGAATGGTCTCCAGCAAATCCTCAATACCTTCGCCCGACTTGGCGGATACCGGCACAAACTCTGTATTGCCGCCCCAGTCGGTGGCAATCAGTTCATACTCTGTCAGTTCCTGCTTTACGCGGTCAATATTGGCAGAAGGCTTATCAATCTTGTTGACTGCAACAATAATCTCAATCCCCGCTGCTTTTGCATGGTTAATCGCCTCGATAGTCTGGGGCATTACGCCGTCGTCTGCAGCAACTACCAGAATAGCAATATCCGTGGAATTGGCACCACGCATACGCATCGCGGTAAATGCCTCGTGTCCCGGCGTATCCAGGAAAGTAATCTTACGACCGCCGACATTTACAGTATACGCACCAATGTGCTGCGTAATACCACCAGCCTCTCTATCCGTCACATTTGTCTTACGGATAGCATCCAGAAGGGATGTTTTACCATGGTCGACGTGTCCCATTACACAGATAACAGGAGAGCGTTCCATCATATCTGCCTCGTCTTCATCCTCTTCCCTGAGCAGTTCCTCGATAACATCCACCTTGACTTCCTTCTCGCAGAGAATATCGTACTCCATTGCAATATTTTCAGCATCCTCAAAAGAAATTTCCTGATTAACGGTCACAATCTTGCCTTCCATAAACAGTTTCTTTACAATGACAGAAGGCTGCAGTTTCATTTTATCCGCTAAATCTTTGATGGTAATCATCTCCGGCAGTGTAATTACTTTTATTACTTCCTCCACTACCTCTTCCTTTTTCTTTTCCGGCTTAATAAATCTTCCGGGCTTGTTCTTTAAAGCATCCTCTTCTTCATATATTAAATCTTTTCTGGAGCGCTTATCCTTCTCCTGACTCAGACGTCTTTTATCTTCTTCCCTCTTCTTCTCCGCATCTTTTCCGGCTGTCTCCGGTGCAAATCCCATACCGGATTTATTGTCCTTATCACGGAACTGGTTATTTCCCCTGCCGTCACGGGAACCGTTAAAGCTGCGGTTTCCTCCATTATTGCCACCACGGCGGTCATCCCTGCTATTTTCTTCTCCGGGTCTTTGATTTCTGTTGTTAAAGCCGCCCTGGGGTCTTCCGGCTCCCATTCCGCCTCTGGCACCTGCGTTATCGCGGTTTTGGTACTGTCCATTCTGGGGACGGTTTTGGGAACGATTCTGCTGATTGCGGTTATCCTGTCTGTTATCCCTGTTATTATCACGATTGCGGTTATCCTGAACGTTCTGGGAACGGTTCTCGTTTGCCAGTCTCTCTGTATTTTCACGTGTGTTCTGTGGTTTTACAGTTACCTGGGCTGCCTTCTGCTCCTGAACCTGTGCATTATCCACTGTCTCCTTCACCGGACGGCTCTTGGGCTGCTGGTTGCGGTTACCCGGCACCATCTGCACACTGGGTGTGGGAGATGGCGGAGTCAGGGGCTTAATGGGGCGCACAGGCGCCTGTGCCCTGTTATTATTGTTATTATATCCATTCTGTGGTCTGCTCTGTCCGCCGGAGCGGTTCTGCTGATTGTTCTGGGGACGCTGACCGGACATCTTGGAGTTCTGCGGATTGCTCACAAAAATAATTTTCTTTTTCTTCTTGGGAGCTTCCGCTTTCGCTGCCTCGGTTTTCGTTTCATCCGCTTTTACTGTCTCCACAGCCGCAGCCTTTGTCGTTGCATTCTCTGCACCCGAAGCCTCCGAACCTGTTTTTGTACTGTCTGCACCTGCCGCTGCCGGTTTTGCTGCCGCTTCCGGTTTTGCCTCCTCTCCCGGCGTCTGCTTCCTGCTTTCTGCCGCGCCGTTAAAACTTTCACGCACCATCTGTGCCACTTCCTCCTCCACAGAGCTCTGGGCGGCTTTGGCTTCAATTCCTTTTTCCTGCAAAAAACTTAGTATATCTTTACTTTGCTTATCTAATTCCTTAGCGAGTTCATGTACTTTTATTTTCGCCATGCTTTCCTCCATTTCTACCGTTACGGCAAATTACTTATTTTCCAGTTGTTTGATAATCGCGTCTGCCAATCCCGCATCACACACTCCAACAGAAGACCTGAAATCTTTTCCAATCGCCCTTCCCAGTTCTTCCTTGGTTCCAAATTCATACACCGGCACTTTATAATAAGAACATTTATTGTGAAACAGCTTCTTTGTATTCGCTGATGCATCCTCTGCAATGACTACCAGCATGGCTTTTCCTGCCTTGACAGAATTTTCCGTCTGAAACTCACCACTCACCAGATTACGCCCTCTCATTGCCAGTCCCAGCATCGATAACACTTTATTCTGCGCCAAGATTCTCAAACTCCTTTTCCAGATTGTCATATATTTCGTTTGGAATACTCATTTTGAAAGAACGCTCCAGACCTTTGTTTCTGCGCGCCATTTTCAGGCATTCGCCGCTCTTACATAGATATGCGCCTCTTCCGTTCTTTTTGCCTGTTATATCAAGACAAATGTCGCCTTCCCGGGTGCGGAGAACTCTCATCATCTCCTTTTTACCTTTCATCTCACCACAGCCGATACATTGTCTTAAGGGTACCTTTTTCGGCATATTCTCTACTCCTCTTCATAACCCTCTTCATACTCTTCCCCGTCCTCGTATTCGTCCATATAGTCTTCGTATCTAAAGCCGGGTGCGTCCTTTGCCTGCGTCTCGGATTTAATATCAATCTTATATCCGGTCAGTCTGGCTGCCAGTCTTGCATTCTGCCCTTCCTTACCAATGGCAAGGGATAACTGATAATCAGGCACAACGACTTTGGCAGTTTTTTCGTCCGGGTCCGCAAATACTGCAACAATTTTCGCAGGAGACAGGGCATTCTGAATCAGGTTGCCGGGATTCTCATCCCAGTTCACAATATCAATTTTCTCACCGCGGAGCTCTTCTACGATGGCATTGACCCTGGCACCGTTCATACCTACGCAGGCACCAACCGCATCCACATTGGGATTATTGCTCCATACAGCAATCTTGGTACGGCTTCCCGCTTCCCTTGCAATACTCATAATCTCCACCGTACCGTCTTTGATTTCCGTAACCTCGGATTCAAACAGTCTCTTTACCAGTTCCGGGTGTGTCCGGCTGACATTGATACGGGGACCTTTCGGAGTGTTCTTTACTTCCAGAATATACACTTTAATTCTTTCCGTAGGCTTGAATACCTCACCCTTAACCTGCTCGCTCTCATTGAGCATGGCATCCGCTTTTCCCAGATTAATGCTGATGTTTCTGCCCACATAACGCTGTACCACACCAGTCACAACATCTTTCTCTTTTTCATAATACTGGTTGTAAATAACACTTCTCTCTTCTTCACGGATTTTCTGCAGAATAACATTCTTCGCATTCTGCGTTGCAATACGTCCAAATTCTTTGGACTTTATCTCCACATTTAATATATCTCCCACTTTTGCTTTGTTGGAAAGTTCCTGGGCATCCTCCAGACTAATCTGCAGGCAGTCATCTTCCACATCCTCTGTGCTTTCAACCACTTCTTTCTCCGCATATACCAGAAAATCGCAGGTCTCGCGGTCAATTTCTACTTTTACATTGTCTGCTTTTCCAAAATGGTTCTTGCAGGCAGTCAACAGCGAATTCTCAATTGCTTCAAACAGCGTTTCTTTGCTAATCTCTTTCTCCTTCTCTAAAATATCCAGTGCTTCCATTAATTCCTTATTCATCATTTCCTCCATTCCGGCCCGGGGCCAAATTCAATGTATTTGTTATCAAAAATCCAGTGCCAGCCGCACCAGCGCGATTTCTTTTCTCTGGAATGTCCTGCGTACATCCCCGCCATTTCCCTTTTCCACAATAGTAAGGGTATCTGCATCAAAGCTCTCCAGTATTCCTGCAAATTCTTTGCACTTGTCAACTGCCTTAAATAACTTGATTTCTACCTCTTCCCCGATACTTTTTGTTAAATGCTTATCCTTTTTCAGGGTTCTTCCAAGTCCGGGACTGCTCACTTCCAATATATACGCTTCCTGAATAAAATCTTCCCTGTCCAGCGCATCGGATAAAGCACGGCTTACTTTCTCACAGTCGATGATATTAACTCCGTCCGGCTTATCAATATAGGCGCGCAGATAATAATCGTTTCCTTCCCTGACATATTCCACATCATAAATCTCTACTCCCTGTGCCTCTGCAATAGGAGCAAGAAGTTCCTCCGTCATCGTTTCGTAAGTCTCGCGTTTTGACATTCCCATCCTCCTCATCCTACCTAATTCCATATTCCTTCCGGCACCTGCCTGGACGCCGGAAAACACACTTTGCGAAGTCTCTCACACTGGCGGACATTATGCCCTCCGCGCAAATAAGAAAGAGTGGCGCGCGTCCACTCTTACTCTGGTAATTATCTTTATTCTGTTGTTAGTATAGTTCTTATTCTGTCGGATGTCAATGCTTTTTGAAAAAAATTCCATGGCTGAAGTAACAGACAATATGTAATGACCCCGCATTTGTAATCTCGTGGATTTACCTGTAT
>CAZRZM010000196.1:0-5741 GCA_964604575.1 uncultured Acetatifactor sp. | reverse complement strand
ACAGCACCTCGATTTCCGCAAAATATACTGGAAAGAGGAAAGGCTGAACTGTTACAGTTATCTTGATTTAGAAAATATATTACTTGCATTTTGTTTATCAGTATGTTATGCTCCATGCAAAGCATATATTTCTAATATTCAGGTACCAGTCTTTTTTTCCAGCCGTTTCAAAAATCTATGCTTTTAACCACACAAAAATAAAAAAGCAGGATTTTGGAAGCGCGGGAGAGGATATCTGCCGGGATACAGTACAGTGACCGTAGAGCGAGGTATGTCTGTCGGACTTTTCACAAATCCTGCGAAGGAGGAAAATGTGAAAAGAAACTCTGTGTTTCAGACAAAAACAGTCCCGGCAGCCAGCCGGGAGTACAAAAGCACCATGTTCTGCATGATATTCCGGGACAAAAAACAGCTTCTGGAGCTGTACAATGCAGTGAACCATTCGGACTACAAGGATGCGGATGCTCTGGAAATTGTCACACTTGAGAATGCAGTCTACATGAACATGAAGAATGACCTGGCATTTCTCATAGATATGCACCTGAACCTTTACGAGCACCAGTCTACCTGCAACCCCAACATGCCCCTGCGGGACCTGTTCTATGTGGCAAGGGAGTACCAGAGACTTGTGGAGGGAGAGAGCATCTATGCATCGTCCTTAGTACGGATTCCAGCCCCTCATTTTATTGTTTTCTACAATGGGCGGGCAGAGAAACCGGAGGAGGAGATACTGCGCCTTTCGGATGCGTATCATACCAGAGAAGAGGACCCGGAACTGGAACTGCGGGTGAGGGTGCTCAACATTAATGTGGGGAGCAACCAGAAACTGCTTGCAGGATGCAGGACGCTGCGTGAATATATGCAGTATGTGGAATATGTAAGAAAATATGCGGACAGACCGGGAACCACACTGGAGGAAGCTGTGGAGTGCGCAGTCAGGGAGTGCATTGACCGGGGAATCCTGGAAGAGTTCCTCAGGAAGAATAGGGCGGAGGCGATAAGCGTGAGTATTTTTGAGTACAATGAGGCGGAAGAAAAAGAGAAGCTGCGCAGGGCAGAATACGGAGTCGGCTATGACGCGGGAGTGGCAGACGGAACCCGTAAAGGATTGGAGCAGGGTATTGAGCAGGAAACCCGGAGGGGAATCCGGATACTGATTTCCACCTGCAAGGAACTGGGAAGCTCTTTTGAGGAGACAGCCGCCAGACTGAAAGAAAAGTATGCCCTGGACGACGAAGCGGTACAGAGAAACATGCAGATATATTGGCAATAAGATAGAGAGAAAAGGAGATTTAGTGTGAAAAGTCACACTGATGTGCTGATTTTTCACACGCAAATTTGTGCCGGAGCGTCACAAATTTGTTTGATGGCAGAAGAGAAATTGCCTTCGCAAATTTCTTTTCGCCCCGTCGCTAACGCTCCGGAATGGAGGATTATTATGGATGTATATGTAGACAGAAGCTACCCCGAAGGACGTACTCTGTTGGAAAGGGACAAGTTATCCTATGCAGTTTTGGACAGTGTGCTTGGCGGTGATGTGAAAAAGATTATTACAGACCATAAGCGCCTGATAATAGCGCACACAGCGAAAGTCTTTCCGACCTGGATATGGGCGCCGGATGATGTGACGGAGCAGGAGCTTGAGCAGATATATCAGACGATATCAGCAGAGTTTGACCCTATCTGTGAGTATAGATTTAATACCAAATATGAGATTGCTGACTATCTGATTAACAGACTGAAAAGAGACAATAAGGGTGACTGGAACATCACTGTAAATATTGCTGCCTATGAGTGTCATGAAGCAAAAGCCCCTGAAAAAGAAGTGGATGGATATCTGGAGCAGATGAACTCTTCACAACTGGAACTGGCGGCAAGGATGATAGAAGAGGCATCCATCGCCATTGGGGACAGAGTGTTTACCCACGAGGAGAGTGAACAGGCAGCAAAAGAGCAGTTGGAGCGAAGGGTACTTTACATATGGAGAAACAAGGAAGGAAAAGCGGTTGCCTTTTGTGACAGAAATGTAGACAACAATTATGTAAAGGTATCACAATGCTATACCCTTTCGGAAGAGCGTGGAAAAGGATATGCCGCACAGATGATTTATGAGCTGTGCAAAGACATTATAGAGGATGGGCAGGTTCCCATGCTGTACGCAGATGCGGACTATGTTTCCTCCAACCGCTGTTATCAGAAAATAGGATTTGAGTGCAGGGGAAAAATAGCAACCATAGGGGTAAATATGGAATGAAAACGATTGTATGTTTCGGAGATTCCAATACATATGGACATAATCCGTTAGACGGAACCAGGTATCCCAAAGATATCCGCTGGACGGGACGGTTGCAGCAGCTTCTGGGAGAGGAATATGCAGTGATTGAAGAGGGCTGTAATGGAAGAACCACAGTTTTTGATGACCCGGAGGGCTGGAAAAAAGGGTTGGGATACTTAAAACCCTGCCTGAATTCCCACAAGCCGGTGGATATTGTGATTATGATGCTGGGCAGCAATGATTTAAAAACTATTTTTCATGCAAATGCCATTCAGATTGCCCTGGGTGCGGAAAGGCTGGTTCAGGAAATCTATGATTTTGCGGATGCAAAGCAGGAGTTTAGACCAAAAGTAGTGTTAGTGTCACCGCCGGAGGTGGGACCTGATATCTGTCATTCTCCTTTCGGATATGCCTTTGATGAGACAGCAGTCAGTCGTTCCAAAGAATTTCCCCGATATTACCGGGAAGTTGCCCGGAGAAATAACTGTATATTTTTGAATGCTGCGGAGTATGTGAAGCCTTCGGACGAGGATTCCCTGCATTTGATGCCGGAGGAGCATAAAAAACTGGCAGAAGGATTGTACCGGTTACTGTGTGATATAGAGACAGCATAAAAAGGAGTTGGATTTTAATTCATAGGAAGCATGAAAATGCTAATTATGGGCAGGATGATTATATATCTTCGGACCGGCAAATAGGTTCGGGTCATTTTGAAGGGGAGGTAACCGGATGAATCAGGACAAACCATACGAGCACATTAAACATGAGATTGCTCCCGTCTTTGATGAGCACTCCCGGATTCTCATACTTGGCACACTGCCCTCTGCCAAATCCCGGGAGAACAAGTTTTTCTATGGACATCCGCAGAACCGGTTCTGGAAAGTTCTTGCGCAGGTCATGAAAGAGGAAAAAGTTCCGGTGACAATAGAAGAAAAAACTGCTTTTCTATTGCGTAACTATATTGCAGTGGGAGATGTGATAGACGAGTGTGATATTATTGGAGCAAGTGACAGCAGTATTAAAAATGTCGTTCCGGCAGATGTGAACCGCATTTTAAAGCAGACCTCTGTTAAAAAAATATATGCCAACGGCAGTACCGCGTATCAGTTGTATATGAAATATTCCTATCCCATAACGAAAATGGAAATTGAAAAACTGCCATCCACAAGCCCTGCAAACGCAGCATTTAGCATGGACAGGCTGGTGGATATATGGGGCAGGGCCCTGCTTGCAGGAACGGTACTTGAAACAAACAGTGACGGATGCTATGATAGTGTCAAATGAAAATAAGCAGGTATTCAAAATACGTACAAGTAAATGGAGGAAATGAAACATGTTTATCACCGATTCTGTTAAATACATAGGAGTAGACGACACAACGATTGATTTGTTTGAAAGTCAGTACGAAGTGCCGGAAGGAATTTCCTATAATTCTTATGTTATTTTGGATGAAAAAGTTGCTGTTATGGATACGGTGGATGCCAGAGGGCAGGAAGAATGGCTTCAAAATCTGACAAAGGTTTTGGAAGGCAGAGATGTGGATTATCTGGTAGTAAACCATGTGGAGCCGGACCATTCCGGCAGTATTGTGAAACTGGTAGAGCGTTATCCCCGGATAACATTGGTGGGCAATGCAAAGACTTTTCAGTTTATTCAGCAGTTTTATGATTTAGAAATGCCGGATACACTGGTTGTCAAAGAGGGAGATACCCTTTCTCTGGGTGAGCATACCCTGAGCTTTTATATGGCGCCCATGGTACACTGGCCCGAAGTTATGGTGACTTATGACAGCAGAGATAAGATTTTATTCTCCGCGGACGGTTTCGGTAAGTTTGGCGCATTACAGCACGAGACAGGGGACTGGGCATGTGAGGCGAGAAGATATTACTTTAATATTGTGGGTAAATACGGCACTCCGGTGCAGAATCTGTTGAAAAAGGCAGCAGCACTGGATATTGCTGTTATCTGTCCTTTGCATGGACCGGTTTTGTCTGAAAATTTGGAGTACTATTTGAATTTATATAATGCCTGGTCCAGCTATGCTCCTGAGAATAAAGGAGTTTTGGTTGCATATGCGTCCATCCATGGCAATACCCGGAGAGCGGCGGAGAAGTTCGCCCAGATGCTGCGTGAGAGAGGAGAGGAAAAGGTAGTAGTCAGCGATTTGGCGAGGAGGGACATGGCGGAGGTAATCGGAGACGCATTCCGTTATGACCGTATGGTGCTGGCAGCAGCCAGCTATGATGCAGGTGTATTCCCTTGTATGCTGGATTTCCTGCACCATTTACAGGCAAAGGCATACCAGAAGAGAACGGTAGGAATAATTGAGAATGGTTCCTGGGCGCCCTCTGCGGCAAAGACCATGAAACCAATACTGGAATCCATGAAAGAAATTGCCATTTTAGACCCGGTGGTTACAATAAAGTCTGCATTAAGGGAAGAAAATATGGATGCGATGAATGCGCTGGCAGATGTGGTGTGTAAGGCGGGGAAATAAAACCGGGAGGAAAGAGTGAAAGATTTTTTGAATCTTTCACTCCCAAGTTTGTGTCTGCGCTGCATCCGCAAACTTGAGATGCGCAAAAAGCAGCGCAGAAATGAGGAAAAATGAAAATTCTTGTGACTGGCGGCACGGTTTTTGTCAGTAAATATATAGCGCAGTATTATGTACAAAAAGGGGAAGAGGTTTATGTATTAAACCGGAACCACCATTCCCAGGCAGATGGTGTTACTCTGATAGAGGCTGACAGACATGAATTGGGTGATATTCTGAAATCTTACGATTTTGACGTGGTTATTGATGTGGCGGCTTATACCGGAGAAGACATATCTGATTTGGTGCAGGGGCTTGGCAGCTTCAGAGACTACATATTTATCAGTTCCAGTGCTGTTTATCCGGAAACCCTGCCCCAGCCTTTTACGGAAGAGCAGTCTGTAGGAAGCAACAGTTTCTGGGGAAAATATGGTACGGATAAAATAGAGGCGGAAAAGTTTTTAACCAAAAACGTACCGGAGGCATACATATTACGTCCACCCTATTTATATGGACCTATGAACAACGTATATAGAGAGGCGTTTGTATTTGACTGTGCCATGGAAAACCGCAGATTTTATCTGCCCCGCCACGGCGAAATGGGTTTACAGTTTTTTCATGTCAAAGATTTATGCAGAATGATAGATGCCATTTTAGAGCAGAGACCGGAGAATCATGTTTTTAATGTGGGTAATGACAATATGGTATCTATATACGAATGGGTAAAGCTCTGTTACAAAGTGGTGGGAACACCGCTTAAAACAGTGGATGTGAACGAGGATATAGAGCAGCGTAATTATTTTAGTTTTTATAACTATGAATACAGGCTGGATGTTTCAAAACAAAAGCAGTTATTGTCAGAGACCATGGATTTGGAGGAAGGTCTTAAAGAAGCTTTTGAATGGTACAAAAGCCATAAGTCGGAAGTAAATG
>CAZRZM010000195.1:0-5762 GCA_964604575.1 uncultured Acetatifactor sp. | reverse complement strand
TGCTGGCGGTATAGATGATGCTATATTTACCAACCCATTTTTTGACTAACACCAAGAATATTTAGAGAAGGGGCTCATGGAGACGATACACTCCACGGAACCCACGCTGGAGAAGGTTTTTGTGGAGCTGACAGGAAAGGGGTTGGACTGATATGAGGATTATAGTAACAATTTTCAAAAAACAGCTTAAAGATACTCTGAAAAATAAAATCGTGCTGATTCAGTTTGTCATGTTCCCGGCACTTACGCTGGTTATGAATAATGCCATAAAAATAGAAGGGATGCCGGAGAATTTTTTTGTAAATCTCTATGCCGTAATGTATATAGGCATGGCGCCGCTGACGAGTATGGCGGCTGTCATAGCGGAGGAAAAGGAAAAAAACACCCTCCGTGTACTGCTGATGTCCAATGTGAAGCCCCATGAATATCTGTTGGGAATTGGCAGTTATATCTGGTCTGCGTGTATGGTTGGGGCGGCGGTAATCTGTGCTGCGGGCAGCTACAGACTACAGGAGAGAATCATTTTTATGGGAATTATGGCAATCGGTATTCTGGCTTCGCTGCTTGCAGGGGCTGCAATCGGTGTCTGGAGCAGAACCCAGATGATGGCTACCTCCATAACAGTGCTTGTTATGATGATTTTCTCATTTGTACCCATGTTGTCTATGTTTAATACCACCATTGCCAAAATGGGGAAATTCATCTATTCAGGGCAAATCAGTATTATGCTCAACCGGATAAGCGCCTCGCCTCTGGAAATGGAAAATATTGGTATTGTTGTGGCAAATATGTTTCTCCTTGTAATACTGTTTACCAGTGCCTATAAAAAGTGTGGATTTGAGTAAGCAGGGGAAACCGCGAAATGTGTTACAGTTCAGCTTTGCACCAGGCCACGCTGTCTGTCCATAGTTGTTCCTATGAAGACTGTGTAAAAACGTCGGCACTTAGGCACCGTATTTTGGTGCCTTATGTGTCCGTTACGTTTTTATTTCAAGCGGGAGCGCGTCTGAATAGGAATGACTATGGACAGGCAGCGTGACTTGGTGCAATATATTAAAAATGTATAATAAACATTGCAAATTGGACTGCAATTTAGTAAAATGATACCTAAGAGCGTTGCTATAACATAAAAAATCCGAAAAAATAATTCGGAGTATACACAGCAAAAAAAGCAGCGTGGAATGGGGGCACGAATGAAGAAAAAAAGTATCTTTAAGCAGTTGCTTGTACCGATGGTAGGTATTGTATGTGCATTGGCACTGGCACTTGTGGTATCTATTATCATTATTTTTGCCAGCTCCTATGAAAAGGAGATTTATGTCCAGAACCAGGATACTTCCAGACTGATGGCGGGAGAGATACAGACCTTTCTGGATGGAGCTTACAGTGTGACGAAAGAACTGGCGGTAAATCCCAGTATTCTGACAATGGATACGAAAACACAGACACCGATTCTGGAGGGGTGTGTATCCAGAAATCCTTATTTGGAACTGTTATATATTCAGGGGCTGGACGGTATGCAGACGGGACGTTCTTCCGGTGAACTGGCGGACCGTTCTACCAGATGGTGGTTTGTACAGACCATGGAGGAGCAGAAAGATTTTGTGTCAAAATCCTATTATTCTGTCAATACCGGTATGCCCTGTGCATCTATTTTCTTTCCTATGTACAATAATGATAAAATGGTAGGTGTTTTTGCGGTAGATATCAGACTGGACTATCTGCAGGGTATTATTGAGGAATATTCCCATGTGGAGAATGGGCAGATATCCTTTGTAATTGACGGTGAGGGCGTTGTGGTGGCACATCCCGACAGCACACAGATAGAGGAACAGTACAACTACAGGGATTTGAACAAGACCGTATCCAGCAAAGATGAGAACGGTAATCCCCTGACGGATGAAAACGGCAATATTATTACCGAACAGCAGAATTTTACCATATCTTCCAATTTACAGAAAATGATTGCAGATGTTATGGCAGGTAACAGCGGCAATGCCAAGGTAAAATACGAGGATGCTGTTTATTATGCCAGCTATACAACGATTCCCTTAAAGGGAGAGTCTGATTCCTGGTCGCTGATTACTCTGAGAAAACAGAGTTCAGCCATGAGCACCGTGACCAGAGTGATTGTGATTGCGGTGATTGTGTCCGTTCTTGCCATTATAGCGGCAGTGATTGTGATGACAATTCTGGCAAGGCGTGTGACCCGTCCGGTCGTGAACATTACCAATCTGATTGCCAATGCTTCCGAGGGAGATTTTACAATCCAGGCGGATGAGAGTAACCGTAATGAACTGGGAAGTCTTGCAAAGAGCTTTAATAAAATGACCGGAAAGATATCCGGTATTCTCACCAGCATTACCACTCTGGCCGGGGAGGTGATACAGAGCTCAGGCAGACTGAATGCCATTGAGGAAAGTGTGGGAGATATTAATACGGCTCTGAAGGAGATTTCAGAAGGTACAGTGGCACAGACCCAGGATGCGGACAAAGTGCTGATGCGCGCAGAAGAACTGGAAGAAAAATTCCGGGAACTGAAAGACAAAAGCAGTGTATTGTTAGTGGATGCGGAGAATACCATGGCATCCGGCCAGGAAGGCGCCCGCACGATTAAAGAGCTTGCAGGACAGAATGAAGCTGTAGATAAAATGATGCTTAACTCTTATGAGAAAATTAAGACATTGGAGGAACATTCCAGAAAGATTTCTGATATTATAAACACCATTGACCAGATTGCGTCAGAGACAGAGTTACTGGCATTAAATGCTTCCATAGAGGCAGCACGGGCAGGTGAGCAGGGAAGGGGATTTGCGGTGGTTGCAGAGTCTATCGGCAAGCTGGCAAACGACTCCTCCAAGGCGACTGCTGATATTGAGGTTATCATTGAAGAACTGTGCAGAGATATAGAGGATACCGTATCGGATATTGAGGAGATGAAGTCCGGTATGCTCAGTCAGATGGAAACCGTTGCAAAGGTTGGAGAGACTTTTACCGGTTTCAGGGAACTGGCAGAACAGACCAAGAGGTCGGTGAGCGGAATTGATGAGCTGGTGGTGGAAATGCAGAAGCTGGAGCGTTCCATGGTACATGCGGCAGAGCGTATCCGCAATATTTCCGGTAAAGCGGAGGGGTTATCGGCGGAGGTATCCGATTCCCTGGAAGAACAGCTCACTGATATCCGGGATGTGTCAAAACGCGTAAACAGCCTGTCCGTTATTTCCACGGAGATGGAGCAGGAAATGTCCAGATTTAAGCTGACAGAGAATCTGGAACAATAGGCAGTAACTGCGTAATATTTTTAATTTTGGTTATTATACTATCTATGAAAAACGTGAAGAGGATGGTATAATATGAGTAAGTACACAGAGAGAAAAGTAAAGGAGGACAACAATATGAGTGCGTATGTAAAACCGATTCAGGCAACGCCTACGCTTACTGGTAATGATGCAATAGGAATTATCAGACAAGTATTAAAGGAACCGTCACCTTCTGCTGTTGAAATAAATAGAAAAATGTTGGAAATGCGTAAGCGTATTGAAAAGAAATGAGTTATTTGATTCCAGAAGATTTTGAGAGTATTTGTGATACTGTGAGCATCGTTCCTATTAGTGCTGTACCTGCCTGCGATATTTTGAAATATTCTTTTGACTGTGGAGAAGCAGAAGAGTACGTAACATTTTTGAAAATGAAAGCATTGTCATTAGAGAAACTGGGTGTAACGAGAACTTTTCTGCTGATACATAATGAGACAGAAGAATTAATAGGATATTTTTCATTATCAGCAGATACAGTAAGACTGACAATAGATGAAAAGCTGGGAACAGATTTGGAAAGTGTTGATTTTATGGCATTACCGGCACTTAAGCTTGGGAAACTGGCAATCAATAGAAAGTTAAGTGATAGTGCAAATAGGAAAGGTTATGGTTCCTTTGTTTTGGATATTGTCAACACATATGCTTTTGAAATGTTGGAGAATGGTGTTGCATGTAGATTTGTAACTGTGGATGCGGATATAGAATATGACATAAATACCCCTGTTTTCTATGAAAAAAATGGTTTTGTTGTTAATCAGTCGAGAAAACGCAGGTCAACAGATAAAACAGTCAGTATGAGAAGAGACATATTTCAATTAAGAAACATATAACCATACAAAAAAATCCCTTGCCGGATAGGAATCCGGCAGGGGATTTTTTTGACGTGCACCCTGCGGTGCACGTTTCCCATAGCATTATAAAAGCTTTTTGTACCGCATAATGTCTATTGACCCGGCTCCGCAATTCTGGTTACGCCCACATAAATATCGGATACCTCATACCAGGTGGCATAGTCGGTGATACCTGTCTGGGGAAGGCCGAAAATTCCCTGAAAAATACGAATTGCATTTGCGGTGGCAGGACCATAAATGCCATCTGCCGTGATGGTGGGAATGGCGGGGTAGTTGCGGGCAATACGGTTTAACTGCGTCTGAAGCTGACGTACTTTCTCACCGGAGGCACCGATGTTCAGAGCGTAGCCGGGATAAGAGGAAGGCACCCCTGAGATAATGTCAGCGGTATTAATATACATATCACTGCCATAATAGTAATGGATAATGTCGATGGCAGAATAACCTTCCTGGGCGAGCTGCTGGGAGCCCCACTGGCTCAGACCGTTGCATGTCACACGTTGTCCGTCGCAGTATGAGGTAAAAATAGGCTGGCGAACACCGGGGCGTGACAGATAATTGGCAAAAATGGTGTCCACCAGATAATCAACGTTTTCAAAAATATTTCGTCCATACATCCACTTCTGGTCGTAGGCAGTGGAGGAGGTGATGGTGAAATCATAGCCCTGGTTGCGGTACCATTCGGTATACACCCTGTTCAGCGTAAAAGACATAATTACCAGCAGATTGGCGTAAATGGCGGATTCCTCCCAGGTGGAATATATTTCGCAGGAAGCCACGTTTTTAATATAATCTTTGTAGCGGACCCAGTAATTCTGGGCGGTGGGGTCGCTTGGCACACCGTCATGGACAATGACGTATTCTGGGATAACCACACGGCTTAAGACAATTTCTCCGGTTTCTGCCATGGGTTTTATCTCATCCTCTGGTATTTTGGGCGGGTATTCGCCATAGAGCGTGTGTGCCGGAATAACAACAACGCTGCCTTCTGCAGTAGCTGAAATGGGAGTCAGATGGACTAACTGCAGGGAGAGCTGGTCGGGCAGGATTTCCGATGCAGAGACCAGGGTCTGCTCATATCCTTCCGCAGTTACTTTGATGTTAAATTCCGAGTAAGGCTGTTCATCGGAAGGAGACTGTGACAGCGAAAGGGGAGGCGCCGGCAGTTCCACAATGGGTGTCTGCCCGGAACTGTCAGTAGTGAGTGTTTCGATGGGAGCGTCAGGGTCTCCGGTGAAGGATATAACGACGGTGGCGTTTTCTACGGGAATCATGCCTGTGGATGATACAACGCTGACCCGAAGGGAACCGGCGTATGCGGCATCAATAGGTTCCGGTTCTGTTCCGGTTTCCTGTGTGGCAGATAAAAATTTTTTTAACATATTCATTTCCTTATCATTTCATTACTGCATTTATATGCTTAAAAAGTGGAAAAAGATACCAGAAAATATGTTTTATGAAATAGGATTTTGTAACAGTTCATCCTCGCACCAAGTCACGCCGCCGGACCATAGTCATTCCTATTCAGGTACGTTCCCACTTGAATAAAAACGTAACGGACACATAAGGCACCAGAGTACGGTGCCTAAGTGCC
>CAZRZM010000194.1:0-5766 GCA_964604575.1 uncultured Acetatifactor sp. | reverse complement strand
TCCTTTGAATAAATCATGTGAAATCTCCTTTCAAATATATCTTATAATACTATTGATAAAATAATATCATAACTATCGTGTCCATTTTCTCACATTTGCGAGGAAAAATCTAGTAGTTTTATGTAAAATTATGCAAGTATCATGCGGTTCAAACGACCGCATTGTAGTTTTTCAGCTTACGCAAGTATCATGCGGTCGTTGGCAAACTCACCGCCACTGACTTCCTCGAATTTTGCCAGCAAGTCGGAAACATGTAATTTTCTCTTCTCTTCACCGGACACATCATAAATAACACGTCCTTCGTGCATCATAATCAGACGGTTTCCATGGGAAATGGCGTCTTTCATATTGTGGGTCACCATCATTGCGGTCAGATGGTTTTCTGCAATAATTCTGTCACTTATCTCAAGCACTTTTGCAGCCGTCTTGGGGTCAAGGGCTGCGGTATGTTCATCCAGAAGAAGCAGTTTCGGATGTTTCAGGGACGCCATGAGAAGCGTGATTGCCTGTCTCTGTCCGCCGGACAGAAGCCCTACCTTGCTGGTCATACGGTCCTCCAGACCCAAATCGAGTACCTGAAGCTTTTCCCTAAACAGCTCCTTTTCCTCTTTGGAAACACCCCATTTTAAAGTGCGGTGCTGTCCTCTTCTGTAAGCGATTGCCATATTCTCTTCAATGTCCATGGTCGCAGCCGTGCCTGTCATGGGGTCCTGGAACACCCTTCCCAGATACTTTGCCCTTTTATGCTCCGCAAGCATGGTAATATCATTGCCGTCAATAATAATCTGCCCTGCATCAATGGGCCAGACACCGGAAATGGCATTCAAAGTGGTGGACTTTCCCGCGCCGTTTCCGCCGATAATCGTCACAAAATCACCATGATTCAGATTCAGATTCACGCCGTTTAAGGCTGTCTTTTCATTAATGGTTCCACGGTTAAATACTTTATGGACATCTTTTATCTCTAATACATAGCTCATACTGCCGTTTTTCTCCTTACTCTGCTATCTTTTTGACGGACATTCCCTTTTTGATGCTCCTCTTCTCTTTCAGATAAGGAACTGCAAGGAAAATTGCAACCACAATCGCAGAGAACATCTTCATATAATCAGAAGGCATCTTCAGCCATAATACAAACTGGTATACCATGTAATAAATAACAGCGCCTAAAATAACGGACAGCAGAGTGAATCCAAACGCGAGATGTCTTTTGGAAGCAAACTTGCCAAACAGAACTTCCCCGATAATAACAGCCGCCAGTCCGATAACAATGGCTCCACGTCCCATATTTACATCTGCCGCTCCCTGGAACTGGGCATACAGACCACCGCATAAACCAACCAGACCGTTGGAAATCATAAGCGCAAGCACTTTGATAAAATTAGTATTAATGCCCTGTGCCCTTGCCATATTGGGATTACAGCCGGTGGCACGGATAGCGTGTCCCTGCTCCGTTCCGAAATACCAGTACAGAATTGCAATCAGCAGAAACAAAAACACTGCCATTCCGACAAAGAAAAGGATTCTGGACTGCACTCCGTCCGTCACATAACGCAGGGAAGCAGCCAGAGGATAATTATCCACACTCACAGGCTGGTTGGATTTGCCCATAATAATCAAATTCACGGAATATAGGGAAATCTGCGTCAGAATACTGGCGAGAATCCCCGGAATCCCCAGCAGGGTATTCAGCAGTCCTGTGACAAGTCCTGCCAGCATACCTGCAAAAAATGCAATAAACAAAGATACCACCGGGGAAACTCCCATGCGTATCAACATGACAGAAACCGCAGCTCCGGTGGCTATCGAACCATCCACCGTCAAATCTGCAAAATCAAGCAGCCGGAATGTGATATAAACACCCAGTGCCATAATTCCCCAAATCATTCCCTGGGCAATAGACCCGGGCAATGCACGGAACAATGCGATTGGATTCAGTGACATAAAATACTGCATAGTTGTTTACTCCCATCTGCCCGCACCGGGGCGGTATCTCTTACTGTATTGCCTCATATCCTTCCGGAATGGTAATTCCAAGTTCCGTACAGATTTTCTCATTATATTTCTTGGTTACATTGGGTGCAAAACGAACGTCCATATCCTTAACGTCCTTACCCTCTGCCAGAATCTCATATGCCATCTCACCGGTGGTATAACCCAGGTCATAGTAGCTGATGGATAAAGTGGCAACACCACATCCTCCACAGATACCTTCCTCACCTGCGATAAGAGGAATCTTGGCAGGAACTACCACATTATATACGGTCTCTGTCACAGATGCCAGAGTGTTGTCCGTAGGAATATATAAAACATCACACTCAGATGCAGCCGCTGTCACAACAGACTGAACCTCATTGGTATCAGCAATGGCATATTCTTTATAGGCAATATTATCTGCCTCAAGTTCTTTTGCAAAAATCTCAATCTGATATAAGGAGTTCGGTTCTGCAGAACAGTAAAGCAGTCCCACCTGTTTGGCGTCCGGGAACAGCTCCACCAGCATATCCTCCTGCTCCGCAATGGGTGCAAGGTCAGAGGTACCGGAAATATTTCTTCCCGTTTTACCGGTCCAGTCCGCAATCTCCAGCGCCGTAGCGTAATCCGTCACGGAAGTACCCAGAATGGGAATTGTAGTAGTTGCAGATGCGGCACTCTGTAAAGGAGTGGTTGCATTTGCCATAATCAAATCCACGCCCTCGGATACAAAGCCATTACAGATAGTGGTTGCGGTCGTCTGTTCTCCCTGGGCATTCTGCATGATAAACGTAACTTTGTCACCCAGCTTTGCCTTTAAAGCATCCTGGAATCCCTTAGTGGCAGCATCCAGAGCATCATGCTCCATCAACTGGCAGATACCGATTTTATAACTCTTCTCCGTACTGCCGCAGCCTGTCAATGTGGCTGCCATTAATATTGCCGTAAGTAATAATGCACCAATTTTTTTCATAATAAGTTCCTCCCTTATGTAATAAATCACCAAAAAAACTATACCTTAATTTCTGTGCAAAGTCAATGTTTTTCAACTATGGCAGTATCCTTTTTGTAGATACTGTCCGCAGGAACCACACCTCTCACCATGGACGTGGGATAGATATTGGAATTTCTGCCGATAACGGTGCCCGGATTCAGCACACTGTTGCATCCTACTTCCACATTATCCCCCAGCATGGCTCCCATTTTCTTAAGTCCTGTCTCATAGGAGGTATCTCCATCCTTTACCACCACCAGCGTTTTATCACTTTTCACGTTAGAAGTGATGGAGCCTGCACCCATATGGGACTTAAAGCCCAGAATGCTGTCGCCCACATAATTGTAATGGGGCACCTGGACTTTATTAAAAAGAATTACATTTTTCAGCTCTGTGGAATTACCTACAACCGCTCCTTTTCCCACAATGGCATTGCCTCTCACGAAAGCGCAGTGACGAATCTCGGCTTCCTCGTCCACAATCAGCGGACCATTTAAACAGGCTGTGGGAGCCACCACTGCCGATTTGGCAATCCAGATATTCTCCCCTCTTTTCTCAAAACGGTCTGTGGGAAGAGTTTCTCCCAGTTTTAATATAAAGTCATGAATCCGGGGCAGTACCTCCCACGGATAGGTTGCGCCGTCAAATATCTCTCCGGCAATAGTCTCCTCCAAACAGTACAAATCCGCTATAGTGACAGCATTCATATTTAATATCCATCCTTTCCGGCGCCACTTAAGACACCTCTAACTTTTTTTGCTGTAATTGGCTTCCGCCGCCTGAAACTGTGCATATAAGGTACGCTGGTTGTTCAGTTGTTTTACAATATTGGTCCTCCGGCTCACAAAATCCGACAGCTTACGCATATATTCATCCGACGAAATCTCTCCTTCCGCCACCATGGTAAGCCCCTTCTCCCAGCTTGCCGTCAGCGCCGGGTCAAGCAGGGGGCGGATGGAACCGTTTACAACATCATAAATCATCTCGCCCATCAGGGTGGGAGTGAGTACCTGGGTTTTCTTATTCAACGCCAGATATTCAATATGCACCAGCTTCTTTAAAATTTCCGCCCTGGTGGCGCTTGTACCGATTCCGCTTCCTTTAATCTGCGCCCGCAGCTCCTCGTCTTCAATAAACTGTCCTGCATTTTCCATGGTTAGAATGATGCTTCCGGAGGTATACCGCTTGGGAGGAGAGGTCTCCCCCTCCTTAATCTCATAACCATCCACGTCCACTATGGCTCCTTTTTTCAGGGAAAGCAGCATTTTCCTAAAATTGTCATCGCATTTTTCTTCCGCTTCCTCCCCGGTGTTGTCCTCCTTTTTATTATCCGTCTCCTTTTTGAAGGAAAAGGATGCCACTTTCAGATAACCTTCTGAGGCAGGCACCTTAAAATTGGCAAAAAAGTTTTCTTCTTTTACCTTTACACACAGTGAAAATTTCTGGTACACTGCCGCAGGATAAAAAATGCTTAAAAATCTTCTGGCAATAATCTCATATACATTCCGGGATGTGGGGGGAAGTCCCGCCAGATTATGTAATCCCTGCCCTGTGGGAATTATGGCATAATGGTCGGTAATCTGTTTATCGTTTACATATCTGGTTTTTGCTATTTTTTTGTAGCTTCCCTCATTCAGAATCTCTGTGGCATATTCACCCACCAGCGAAAAACCTTGCAGTCCACCGATATTTTTGTGGATTTCCTTTGCCACCGCAGTGGACAGCACCCTGGCATCGGTACGGGGATACGTTACCATCTTTTTCTCATATAATTCCTGAACCACACGAAGGGTTTCATCCGGACTGATTTTGAAATATCTGGAACAGTCATTCTGCAGCTCCGCCAGATTGTAAAGCAGCGGCGGATTTTTGTTTTCCTTTTTGTGTTCGATTTTCTCCACCACCACGTCCCCTATGGGTTCCGCCTGCAAATCCGCTACCAGCTTTTTGGCGCTTTCCTCTTCTTTAAAACCATTTTCCTTATAAAGTAAAGGAGATGCGAAATAGGGAGAGCCTTCCACCGCTTTCCACTCCCCCGTAAAACTTTTATCCTGCAACTTAAAATTGCCCAGCACACGATAAAAAGGCGTTTTCACAAAGGAGCGTATCTCCCGCTCCCTATTTACAATCATGCCCAGCACGCAGGTCATGACACGTCCCACCGAAATAACGCCCTTGTCTCTCTTTAAATAATCTTTTACTGCATTGCCATATTTGAGGGTAAGTACTCTGGAGAAATTGATGCCCATCAGATAGTCTTCTTTGGCGCGCAGATAAGCGGCATCACTTAAAGAATCATATTCTTCCAAATCTTTGGCTTCCCTGATTCCGCGGAGTATCTCTTCTTCCGTCTGGGAATCAATCCAAACCCGCTTTCTCACTTTTCCTTTTACGCCCGAAAGCTGTTCCACCAGCCGGTAAATATACTCTCCTTCCCGTCCTGAGTCCGTACAGACATAAATAATGTCCACATCCTTACGGTTCAGCAGGGAGCTTACTATAGTATACTGTTTTCTGGCGCTTTCAATCACTTCGTATTTGAATTCACCGGGAATAAAAGGTATGGTATTAAAACTCCACCTTTTTAAATTTTCATCATATGCCTCCGGGTAACTCATTGTCACAAGATGTCCCACACACCAGGTAACAATAGCTTCTTCCGATTCCATATATCCGTCCATGGAGCGCATTCTGTATTTTAATGCGTTGGCAAACTCTCTTGCCACACTGGGTTTTTCTGCGATAAATAAATTTTTGCTCACAATACTTTTCCTTAATCCGTATTAATATGACATAAT
>CAZRZM010000193.1:0-5776 GCA_964604575.1 uncultured Acetatifactor sp. | reverse complement strand
AAAGATAACGATGATATGTTGGCATCTTAGATTGTGTGAATGTGTCTGGGTTTTCTGTTTTGATGTACCTCTGTATGATGAAACATGAGAGGGCGGCAGATGGCAGAAAAGGACATTGTGGAAAAATTGCTGGAGGAGTATAATGATGTTTTCGCGGATATTGTAAATGGATTACTTTTTCGAGGAAAAGAAGTGGTGTTGCCTGACCAGTTATGTGAAATATCAGGAAAAGCTCGTTACAAGGCAGGGGAGCAAATTCATGAACTGGAGAGAGATGTTGCGAAGCTGTGGAAAAGTGAAAAGATGAGAATTGCCTTATGTGGTATGGAAAATCAGACAAAAAGTGAAAGGGATATGCCCCTGCGTGTGATTGGATATGATGGAGGCTCCTATAGGGCGCAACTGCTGAATAAGACAGTTAAAGAGAGATATCCTGTATTGACACTGATTCTTTATTTTGGCATGGAACACTGGAATCAACCCAAGAACCTTAAAAAATTGATGAAGATTCCCAAGGAATTAGAGCCATATATCAATGATTACAAAATCAGTGTATTTGAGATTGCATGGTTAAATGAAGAACAAGTCAATATGTTTAAAAGCGATTTTCGTATTGTTGCCGATTATTTTGTACAGATGCGAAAAAATAGTACATATGAGCCTAGCCGGCAACAGATTAGACATGTTGATGCGGTAATGAAGCTTTTAAGCGTTTTCGGAGAGGATGAGAGATTTAGACTGATAAATACAAATATAGGCACAGAAAAAGGAGTGAATACTATGTGTGAGTGGCTGGATAAGGTGGAGGAAAAAAGCAGGCAAGAAGGAATAGAGCAGGGAATTGGGGCATTGATAGAAACCTGCATGGAATTTGGAATCACGAGAGAAGCAACGGTTGTCAGGTGTATGGAGAAGCTTAAGCTTACCCGAAAGAAAGCAGAAGAGTATGTGGAGAAGTCATATCGGTAAGGTATGACTTTTTCTATGCAGAGCGTGTTATCTAAAGAGACTGGTCGGTTTCCGAGGGCAGATACCGTACAACATCCTCAATCTGACAATTCAATATTCGGCATAAATCATTCAGTGTTTTCGTGGATACATCCATATTGTGTTTTAAACGGTGGAGTGTGCTGTGTGAAAGATTATACTTGTTTGTTAAAGTATACCAGTTTTCGGATGACTTTTCCAAAGTATTCCAGAAAGGGGAATAATCAATCATGCCTGACGCCTCCTATCGTTTTTTTGGTGATTCAATACAATATGTATTCTTTTATCTGGATTATTTTATGAATTAAGCATAAAATATATTCTTTTACTTGAATATCTTCTATAAAACGAATATAATGGTAAGACGTAAGGTGAAATATAGAATAAGGCAGATAAGTCAATTTCAATAAAAAAATGTGGGAAATTATGAGGGTTTTAGGTAAAACGTGGTAAATCCTGCTGGTTTGTTGACAAAACAGAAAACTTTTTTTATAATGACTAAGATATATCGTGGTATATATTGAAATAAGATACTTTGATAAGCAAGTTTACAGGGAGTCTGGGATGAGCGGCAACAGAAAATCATGGTGTTTTACAGATATACATTGTCATATTCTTCCGGCAGTAGATGATGGTTCCCAGAGTATGGAGGAAACCATGGAGATGCTGCGTATAGCTGCATCGGAAGGCATCCGGTGTATGATAGTCACTCCTCATTATAAAGAGGGGAGGCGGAGTCCCGGCGCTGCCAGAATAAAGGAACGTATGGAAGTGGTGCAGGAAGCTCTGGATGAGGAGGGAATACCGATTCGGTTATATCCGGGGAATGAAATCTTTTATACCAGTGAGTTTGAGGAAAAGCTGGAAGAAGGACGTATCCTCAGTATGAATCATTCGGAATATTTGCTGGTGGAATTTTCACCTTTTGAGGATTATGTCTGTATCCGTAATGCCATGAACAGTATTCTCAGCGCAGGATACATACCCATACTTGCCCATGTAGAGCGTTACCAGTGTATGTTGAAGGATGTAAAACATGTGGCGGATCTGCTCGCCATGGGATGCCGCATCCAGGTAAATGCTTCCAGTGTCACCGGAGACAATGGCTATAAGGTAAAACAGTATGTCCATAAATTATTAAAACTAAAGCAGGTGGATTATATTGGAACGGATGCCCACAATACAGAGAGACGAAGACCGGCAATGAAAAAGTGTGCGGAGCTTCTGGTAAAAAAATACGGTGAAGAATATGCCATGGCGCTGTTAAATGACAACGCGGAGCAGACATTACTTTCTTGAAAAGGAGAAAAGAAATGCAGAACAATGATGATATGATTGAAATAGACTTACAGGAACTGTTTGGACTGGTACTTCACCGGTTCTGGCTGATTTTTGTATGTGGCCTGGTTACCGGTATTGTAGGACTGCTGGTGAGCAAATTTGTGCTTATTCCACAGTACGAGTCCACTACAAAAGTTTATATTTTAAACAGACAGGATAACAATACCCTGACTTACAGTGATATGCAGCTTGGTACCCAGTTGACCAAAGACTATGCCCAGCTTATCAAAAGCAGGGATGTGCTGGAACAGGTTATCAGCGACGCAACGCTGGAAGAAAGCTATGGTTCTTTTGCAAAAAGAGTAAAAGTTGAGACGCTTTCGGATACCCGTATTATTGCGATTACGGTAACGGATGACGATCCGGTGATGGCACAGTATCTTGCAGATGCAGTCCGCAAAGAAGCTGCGGAGCACATTAAAAATGTAATGGCTATTGAGGCGGTAAATGTGGCAGAGATGGCAAATCTTCCCGGAGCGCCGTCAAGCCCTAATATTCCGAAGTGGACTGTCATTGGTTTCTTGATTGGTGCCTTTGCATGTGCTATGATTATAATAATCCGGTATCTTGTGGATGATACCGTTAAGACGTCCGAGGATGTGGAGAAGTACTTAGGTTTAAGTACGCTTGCCATGATTCCCACGAAAGAAGAAGACAGTAAAAAAAAGCGCAGGCGAAGAAGCGCAGGCGAAACGAACATCAGTTATGAGTTTAACACATCCGATTCAGTCAGCAGACATGAAAAGGATGATTTTGCAGTGGAGGAATACCCTACTGCAGGAAAGGGGGTCAGATAAATGCAGAATATCGAGCTAAAGGAAGAAGCACTGGATTTCAGAAGCAGAGAGGCGTTTAAAACACTTAGAACCAATATAGATTTTTCGGGAGAGGACGTTAAGGTTATCTGCATTACCAGTTGTACTCCTAATGAGGGAAAGAGCAGTGTTTCTTTTGAACTGGCAAAATCTTATGCCCAGATGGGTAAGCGGGTGCTGCTTCTGGATGCTGACCTTCGTAAATCTGTTATGAGACAGAGGCATAAAAAAGGTAAGGTAAGGCTGGGACTGGTAAACTATCTGGCAGGTAAGGCAAGCTTTGAGGAGACTTTGTGCAGTACAGATGTAAAGAATCTTTACATGGTGTTCTCCGGCCCGGTTCCTCCCAATCCAAGTGAACTTCTGGGCAACAGCAGATTTGTGAAAATGATTGAAAATGCCAGACAGGAATATGATATGGTGATTATTGACACCCCGCCTCTGGGAAGTGTTATTGACACGGCTGTGGTATCCAAATGCTGTGACGGAGCGGTTATTGTTATTCAGAGCGGCGCTATCAGTTACCGTTTTGTGCGCAAGGTAAAGGACCAGTTGGAGGTGGCGGGCTGCCGTATCCTTGGCTGTATTTTAAATAAGGTAAATATGACCGGCAAAGGTTACTATGGCAAATACTACGGTAAATATTACGGTAAGTATTATGGCAAATATTATGGAAACTATGGTGATTAACTCTTGTAGCGGAGTAAGCATGGGAGAGATTAATTTATGGCGGACAGGATAGAGAGACAGGACATATCAAGTCAGAATAAAGATGTCATACGTAAAATAATTATTATTGTGTGTGTACTGGCGGCAATTATCCTTGCGGCGGTTCTGGGAGTGAACTATTTCCGGCAGAGAGCAGAACTTGCAAAAATGGAAGAACTGGCTAACCAGACGAGACTTCCTGATGTGGAGCTGGTGCCTGAAGAGATTGTGGATGAACCTGTAGTGGAGCCGGAAGACAGACCCATGACAGTGGATGAGAAAATCCAGTGGTATGAGGATACCTATGGTATTGTTGTTCCGGAGAAAAATCTGGATTTTGCAGATTTGCAGGAGAATACCAATGCAGATATTTATGCGTGGATTTACATCCCGAATACACAGATTGATTATCCGGTTCTGCAGCATCCTACAGATAATTACTATTACCTGAATTATAACCTGGATGGCTCGAAAGGATATCCGGGATGTATCTATACAGAAGATTATAATGCAAAAGATTTCTCTGACCCGCTTACGGTTATGTACGGTCACAACATGAAAAACGGAAGTATGTTTGCCGGATTACATAAATTTGAGGATTCCCAGTTTTTTGAGGAAAATCCGTATGTGTATATTTATACGGCGGATAATGTGCTGGTGTATAAAGTGTTTGCTGCTTATCAGCATGACGATGCACATTTACTTTATGAAAAGGACTATACCAATGAGATGGTCTTTGAGAGTTATCTGGAAGAAGTACTTGGTCAGCGTTCCATGACTGCCAACATCAGAGAAGATGTATCCGTAAAAGGCAGCGATAAAGTGCTGACATTGTCTACATGTATTGCAAATAAGCCGGACAATCGTTATCTGGTACAAGGAGTGCTGTTGGATGAAAATTAATGCAAAAGTATATCGGGTGCTGTTGAGAGCAATGATTGTACTTGTGGCAGTTGTGATTGTCGGTACGATTGCTTTCCTTGCAGTAGAGATATCGGGTAGAAACAGACTATATGGCAAGCATAAAGGGAAAGGGCCGAATCTGACCAATACCGAGCTGGCAGAGGTTTTGACTGAAGATACCGTTATGGACGACCAGGAGCTTGCTTCGGTGTGGCAGGAAGGCGATATCCGGTATGACGGCAGGATATATCGATATAATGAAGATATCCTGACCTTCCTTCTGCTGGGTGTTGATAAGATGGAGGAAGTAAAGATAGTAGAAGATGGAGTGGAAGGCGGACAGTCGGATGCCATTTTTCTGGTGGTCTTAAATCCCCACAGTAAAGAAGTATCCATAATTGCGGTGAACCGGGATACTATGACAGAAATTGAGGTATACAGTAAACAGGGTACTTACATAGGAACCTCCACTGCACAGATAACCCTTCAGCATGGTTATGGGGATGGCGGGGCCTTGAGCTGTGAGAGAACTGTAAACGCAGTATCAAAACTCTTTTATGATTTGCCTGTTCATGGATATTGTGCCATCAATATGGGAGCGATTCCCTTATTGAATGATATGATAGGCGGTGTGGAAGTAACGGCATTGGAAAATGTTATTGCGACCAATATAAAAGAAGGTGACACCGTCCTGCTGAAAGGAATGGATGCCTATAGTTATCTGCATAATAGGGATATCACCAGTTTTAACAGTGCAGGAAGGCGACTGGACAGACAAAAACAGTATATTACAAAGTATATAGCTACGGCAAAGCAGCAGTTTAAGGAAGATATTACTCTGCCGGTGAAGCTTTATAGTACATTGAGCAAATATATGGTAACAGATATTGCTGTGGATGAGGTCAGCTATCTGGCAACACAGGCTGCCGGATATACCTTTGACAGTGAGCATATTTATTCCCTGAAAGGTGAAACAAAGCAGGGGGATACTTATGAAGAGTTCTATGCGGATGAAGAAGCAC
>CAZRZM010000192.1:0-5835 GCA_964604575.1 uncultured Acetatifactor sp. | reverse complement strand
AATTCCTTACTGGCTGTAAGGGATATTAACCATAAATATATTGTAGTAGAAAGGATTAAAATGGAAAACGGTTATGAAGATTCCAAAGAGTTTACCCCAAAATGGAACCATTGGTTTTGTTGCCCCTTCTTTTGGGTGTAATACAGAGCCTTACCGCAGTGGATTTGACAATGCGCAGAAAAAATTCAAAGACAGAGGGTATACATTGAAGCTGGGCCCCAACTGCTATGCGGGAGAGGGAACCGGAATCAGCAATACGCCCGAAAAATGTGCCAGGGAGCTTATGGATGCTTATCTGGACAGTGACAGTGACTGTCTGATTGCCTGCGGCGGCGGAGAGCTGATGTGCGAAATTCTGGAGTACATGGATTTTGAGAAACTGGCAGCAGCGGAGCCGAAATGGTATATGGGGTATTCCGACAATACCAATATGACCTATCTGCTGGCGACCCTGTGCGATACCGCTTCCGTCTATGGACCCTGCGCCTCGGCTTTTGGCATGGAGCCATGGCATAACTCGCTGGAAGATGCCCTCGAAGTACTGACCGGAAAAGTCAATGCCGTAAAAGGATATGAGGCATGGGAAAAGGAGTCCCTGAAGGATGAGGAGCACCCCCTGGTACCTTATCATGTGACAGAGCCTCTATTGATTAGAAGTTATCTGGGGAATCATCCGGTCTGCTGGAATGAGGACAGCCGGGCAGTTTCTATGAAAGGCCGTCTGCTTGGCGGCTGTATGGACTGTCTGGTGAATCTTGTGGGTACCCGTTTTGACAAGACAAGGGAATTTGTGGAGAAATATAAAGAGGATGGCATCATCTGGTTTCTGGAAGCCTGTGACCTGAATGTGTTTGATATACGCCGTGCCATGTGGCATATGGAGCAGGCGGGCTGGTTTGAGCATGTGAAAGGGTTTCTTATAGGGCGTCCCCGGTGTGGGCAGGAGATGATGGGACTGGATGTCTATGATGCAGTTCTGAAGGTGGCAGGCAGTAAGGGTGTGCCGGTGGTTATGGATGTGGATTTGGGACATCTGCCTCCCATGATGCCTCTCATTGTTGGGGCTCTGGGAGAGGTAACCGTGTTGGAAAACGATATCAGGATACAGTTTTTGGACAACAATGCATAAATGGCATATCAATTAAAAGGGGTAACAGTTCAGCCTTGCACCAGGTCACGCTACTGGAGCATAGTTATTCCTGCTCAGACACGCGTTCCGCAGCGCCAATATGAAATTGGCACGAATAAAAACATAACGGACACATAAGGCACCAAAATACGGTGCCAAAGGGAGAGGCTACATAAGGAAGTAGCTTCTCCCTTTGGCTTTGTAGTCAGCCAGATTGATTGAATTTGTAGGAAAATCAATACTTTTGGAGGATTACAAGATGAAACAGCATTACATTGATGAAAGAACAAGTATCCGTTATACATTACAAGGCGACTATTATTTACCTGATTTTACACTACCCACCGAAGAAAATAAACCTATCGGTATATGGGGGAAGCGGCACTTACAATATATTAAGCAGCACAAACGCTTGCGCTACTCCAATCTTTTGACAAGCAGCAAACTTAATAGTTATCTTGCCGACATCGACGAACAAGCGGAGGAAATGATCTCTCGGTTGGTTAAACAGATGGCAGAACGTGAGGGCGTGACGGAACAGCTAAAGGCTGAAAATCGACTTTTGTGGGTGCAGAAAATGAATAATATCCGTAATCGTGCAAATGAAGTTGTAAACGCAAAATTGCTTTATGTATAAAACAATACCGTGCGTGGTTCTTTAAATGAGTCATGCACGGTATTGTTTTTGTTTTGTGGAATATGAAGAATTTTCGAAAATTTTTATATTAGTCTTGATTTTGTTCGCCCCGTGGAATATAATATACACAGTATTTGTTACACAGGAGGTTTAGTAATGGGATTTATGACAGCAAGTGAAGCTGCGAAAAAATGGAATATATCTCAAAGAAGAGTACAGATTCTTTGTTCTGAAAATAGAATAGCAGGAATCTTTAAACTTGGTGACAACTGGGCGATTCCCGAAACCGCAGAAAAACCTACTGATAAAAGGCTTAAATCTAATAAAAAAGGTGATAAAAATGAATGTGATTGATTTGTTTTGCGGTTGCGGTGGGTTTTCCAAGGGCTTTAATCAGGCAGGATTTAATATTGTATATGGTATTGATAACTGGAAGGATGCAACTGTTACATATAAGCATAATTTTCCGTCTGCCGTTATAAGCAATGAAGATATTACTAATATCCGTGGTAAAGATATTCTGAAAGCAACAGGATTAAATGCAAGTCAAATTGATGTAATAATTGGGGGACCGCCCTGTCAGGGCTTTTCACTTTCAGGAAAACGAATGTTGGACGACCCTCGTAACAGATTATATAAATCTTTTGTTGATATTGTATCTGATTTAATGCCTCCCATATTCGTTATGGAGAATGTACCGGGACTGGTGCGCCTCTTTGACGGAAAAGTTAAGGACGCTGTTATATCTGATTTTTCTGAGTTGGGGTATGATGTCGAAATGCAGCTGCTTTCTGCTGATAATTTTGGTGTTCCACAGCAACGAAAAAGAGTTTTTTTTGTTGGCATCAACCGTTCCAAAATAAAAAATACAGATAAATTCATTTTCCCAAAAGCTACTTTTGGAGAAGGAACAGATAATCCAGCGGTAACCTGTAAAGAAGCAATTTCTGATTTAGACTTTATTCCTGATGATAAAGTTGTAGGTGAAAGCGTAAGTTATCAGATAGAACCACAGTGCAATTATCAGAAACTTATGCGAAGAAACAGTTCAAAAGTACTTAATCATACAGCTACACTGCACACTGAAAAAACAAAAAGAATTATTGCTATGGTTCCTGACGGCGGAAACTATAAAGACCTGCCGCAAGAATTATGGTCTACACGTAAAGTAAACATTGCGTGGACAAGAATGAATAGCAACAAGCCTTGTTTTACGATAGATACCGGTCATAATCATCATTTCCATTACAAGGAAAACCGAGTACCAACAGTAAGAGAATCTGCCAGAATTCAGTCGTTTCCTGATGATTTTGAGTTTATAGGCATTAAAACAAGTCAGCTCCGGCAGGTTGGAAATGCCGTTCCTCCCCTGCTCTCTCAGGCTATTGCTGAACAAGTTAAAGATGTTATCAGAAAGGGGTAAAATAATGTACGACCACACTAAACAATATAGATGCACTATAATTCGTGGAAAATCACAAAAAGAAATGGATGACTTGCTTCCTGCTTATGCAAAAGTCATTGATGAAATATGTCCTTGCAACGCAGAAGAATTTGAGGCTAAATTTAACAATGCATTTCAGCTTTATTTGCCTGAATCTGAACGCATTAAAAAAACATTGGATAATCATAGGACAGAAATATCCGGCAAGTTGTTTGGAATGTATTATTTTTCCGAAGATGGCAGGGTATATGAATCCGAAAGAACGCAAAAATTTTTAGAAGACAATGACCAACCTGCATTTTTTAAGGATATATGTTACAAAATGCAATTTCCGAACGGCACACAGAAAATCAGCACTACAGTTGCGGATAGGATATCTGATGGTATCTGTATCCGCCCGAACGCATTTCTGATAAAGTTTTTGTGTATTGCTAAAACCGCAAATATAACTGTAACAAAAAGAGAAATCGGATATTATATTCTGAATTCCCTTGATGTATTGCAGGGTAAAGCAAATCCTTATGAAGTATTGGAAGCTGTTATACAAGACAGAAAATCCGGTATAGAGAGGGATATTATTGTGCCCGGAAAGGCAAGTTCATATTGTTGGCAGCATATTAACGAACAGATGAATTATCTTGAACTGGCAAACCTAATCAGATTTACTGACAGCAGATGTGTCGTACTTAATCCGAATGAAACGGAAACGATTGAATTATTTGCTGCTGACTGGGATAAGAAGCCTGAATTTGATGTTTATTCTTACGATTTAAGTACAGTAGAAAGCAGAAAAGCATTCCAGTATGAATGGGACGCTTATTTTGCTAAAATATCTGTTTGTGCAGACAAGTTTGCAACATCGGTAGCGTCCCTGATTGTTGATGTTGAGGAACCTGCAAAATCAGAACAAAAAAAGGAAAAGCCATCTGTAAACCTTACTGAGTTTGGTGATGAAGGAGAAAATGTTGTATACGAGTACGAGAAAAAGCGTGTCGCAGAATTTAATCAGAGGCTTGTTAATAAAGTTCTTTCTCTCGGCAGAACAAAAGGACTGGGATATGATATTCAATCGGTTATCGCAGAACCGGGAGATATGGCAGAGTTCGTAAAATATATTGAGGTGAAATCCACAAAAAGACTTACTTGCCCGGATGTAAACGACAGTTTGTGGGTTGATACACTGAATATAACTCGTAACGAGTGGATTGCTGCGCAGCAACACGGTGAGTTTTATTCAATTTTTAGAGTGTATTTTACTCGTGATGGAATTGTTATGTTTGTTCTTGCAAATGTGTCAGAAAAATTTAAAGATGGACGAATGCAGGCAGTTCCTACAACATACAGAGTTGATTTCAGTAATTCTGCAGTTGACAGTGTTATTACACCACAGGTTTCATAAGGAGACATATATGTATAAAGTTGTTTCACTTTTTTCAGGCTGCGGCGGAGCAGACTTGGGAGTTGTCGGAAATTTTGAATTTAATGGTAAGAAATATGACAAAAATCCGTTTTCGCTTGTTTATGTGCTGGATATAGATAACAAAGCACTGAATACTCACCGTCTGAATTTTCAGTGTGATAATGTTGTTTGTGGTGATATATGTGAGATAGATACTAAGGATATTCCCGAACACGATGTTTTAGTAGGTGGCTTCCCCTGCCAGTCTTTCAGCACTGTTAATCCTACCAAAGATCCATTTGACGACAGAGCCAATCTGTATAAGCAAATGGTTAGAATAGCAAAAGAAAAACAGCCAAAAGTATTCGTGGCAGAAAATGTAAAAGGGTTGCTGACTTTGCACAAAGGTTCTATTATTGCTAAAGTAATTAAAGCTTTTGAGGAAGCTGGCTACATAGTAAAAAAGCAATTAATCCGATGTGCGGATTATGGTGTTCCGCAAAAGCGTGAACGTGTTATTATTGTTGGTATCCGCAAAGATATTACGCACGAGTACATTTTTCCTGACGCTCCGAACGAAAATAACTGGCAGCCTTTATCTGTGGCTGTTCATAGTTTGGCGATTGAAGATAAAAAGTATTACTTTTCCGAAAAAGCTGTTCAGGGCATGAAAAATGCAAAAAACAATATGAAACGAGGATTGGCTCAGAACTTAAATGAACCGTGTCTGACTGTAACAAGCCATTTGGCAAAAGTCAGCCTTAATTCCAGAGACCCTGTATTACTTGTTGACCCCGAAAAGGAACTGTACAGACGCTTTACGCCTCGTGAGGCGGCACGCATTCAGTCTTTTCCAGATTCATTTCAGTTTGCCGGTAACTGATGCATACAGACAGATTGGTAATGCTATTCCGCCTGTAATGTTTTGGCATATTGCAAAAAGCATTCTGCCGATTTTAGATGATATTAAAGAGTGAGCCGAGATGGACAAGCATTCCAAAGAAACACGCAGTTATAATATGTCAATGATTAAAAGTTCAGGTACCAAACCTGAAGAAACAGTAAGAAAATATTTATTTTCAAAAGGACTCAGATATCGGAAGAATGTTAAAATTCTACCGGGGAAACCGGATGTTGTATTGCCTAAATATAAAACGATAGTGTTCGTTAACGGTTGCTTTTGGCACGGACACCGAGGTTGCAAGTATGCAACTATTCCAGTCAAC
>CAZRZM010000191.1:0-5861 GCA_964604575.1 uncultured Acetatifactor sp. | reverse complement strand
AGTGCCCGTGAGGAATTTGGGAGTGTTGTTTGGTCCAGTGTCCGGTTTTGAGGGTACAAATATTTTAAAGAGTAGAGTTTCTACTCTTTTTTTGTTATTCTTAAGAAAGAGTCTGTTATATGAAAAGGTATTTGAGGCTCTGTTACGGAGGATTGGTATGAAAATATTATTAATAGAAGATAACGAGGTTATTGTTATGGGGCTGGAATATCTCTTAACCCAGGAGGGATATATATTGAAAGCTGCCCAAAATAAAAAGGAAGCGGAGACAATATGGAAACAGGAGGATTTTGATTTGATACTGCTTGATATTTCTCTGCCGGATGGAAATGGTTTTGATATATGTAAGCAAGTGAAAAGGGAGTATGATATTCCCATTATTTTTCTTACAGCAAAGGAAGATGAACAGGATGTGGTAAAGGGATTTGATTTGGGAGCGGATGATTATGTCATTAAACCTTTCCGGAACCGGGAGTTGTTATCCCGGATTAAAAACAGTTTAAGAAGAAAAGGAAAAATAACAGAAATTTTGTCCTGCGCACATATCAAAATAGACATGTTAAAAGGAAAGGTTTATTGCCATGAGACAGAGGTGCCTATGACAAAACTGGAATATAAAATTTTGAGTATTATGATGTCTAATCCCGGGAAACTGTTTACGCGTCAGGAGATTCTGGAAGATATCTGGGACATATCAGGTAATTTTGTTAATGACAATACTTTATCAGTTACCATGAAACGTATACGTGAAAAGGTTGACGATAAGGAGGGAAAGGTTATAAAGACGATACGGGGTATGGGATACCGGATAGAAAAAATGTAAGGCTGTATTGTAATAAAAACTGACGGATATATGGAGAAAAGAGGTTTGTTGTGAAGAGTATCTGGAAGAGAAACAAAGGACTCAGAAAATTGATAGTGGCTGTGATTATCATAGCATTTCTGGGGCTGGCGGGCTGTAATATTTTCATAAACATATTTGTGGATGGACTGGAGCAGGAGCATTACCGGACAATAGCCCGGCTTTTAAGTGCTGTTAAAAAAGAGTATCCTGAGTATTCTGAGGAAGAATGGATAAAGATATTAAACAGTGAGTCAGATAACAGCTCTGGAGAAGAACTTCTGGCGCAGTATGGTATTGACAGAGAGGTATCTGTTTCTGTCCGAAATGAGAAATGGATACAGGGTATTGTCTTTTCGGTCAGTGTCATTTTATTGTCGGCAACAGTACTTATTTGCATTGCAATTATCCGGTATGCTTATCAAAGAAAGAAAACGCTGGAAGAAATAGTTGCTTATGTGCAGAGAGTGGAGCGGGGAGATTATCATCTGGACATTGAGGAAAATGAAGAGGAAGAATTTAGTATATTAAAAAACGAATTATATAAAGTAACTGTTTTATTGAAGGAAAGTGCAGAACTTTCTGCCATGCAGAAAAAGGCACTTTCCGATTCTGTCTCTGATATTTCCCATCAGTTAAAAACGCCACTCACGTCTATTATGATTTTGCTGGATAACATGACGGATAATGAAAATATGCCATGGGAGACACGCAGAAAATTTCTGGCGGAAATCATACAGCAGTTAACGGGAATGAATTGGCTGGTGGTTACGCTTTTGAAGCTGTCCAAGCTGGATGCGGGAGTGGTGACTTTTGAGGAAAAGGAGATTGTGCTGGATAAGATATGTGAAAGAGCGATTCATAATCTGGAAATTATGGCACAATGGAAACAAGTAGAGATTGTGAAAACAGGAGAAAGCCGCAGTATTTTAAAAGGGGATGAAAACTGGATTTGTGAGGCTTTCACAAATATTTTGAAAAATGCTGTGGAACACAGTCCGGAGGGTTCTAAAATCCAGGTGTCCATAGAGGATAATATGGTTTATACCAGTGTGGTGGTCAGAGACTATGGGGAGGGAATGGACCAGGAAGAGCAGAAAGAGGTTTTCAACAGATTTTATACAAGAAAATATGCGGATAAAAATAGTATTGGAATTGGGCTTTCCCTGGCGAAAGAAATTATCAGACAGCAGAATGGTTCTATTACACTCCATTCCGAAAAAGGAAAGGGCACATGGTTTACTATAAAATTTTATAAGGAATGTCACTGATTTGTCACTTTCCGAATTTATACTGTTCCTGTGAGCAAATAGTTGTTTTGATAACAGCAAAAAGAAGTGAGGAAAAGTATGGAAATTTTAAGAACAGAACATTTATCAAAAGTATATGGAAAAGGTGAAAACCAGGTGGTAGCTGTAAATGATGTGAATCTTTCGGTTGCAAAGGGCGAGTTTGTTGCCATTGTAGGAAGCTCCGGCAGCGGTAAATCCACACTGCTTCATATGATGGGAGGGGTGGACAGACCTACTTCCGGAAACGTCTTTATTGAAGAAAAAGATATTTACCGGATGAATGATGATAAGCTTGCAATTTTCAGAAGGAGACAGGTGGGGCTGATTTATCAGTTTTATAATTTAATTCCGGTTTTAAATGTAAAAGAGAATATTACACTGCCCTGCGAACTGGACGGTCAGACACCGGACAGGGAATTGCTGGCAGAGCTGGTGAAAACACTGGGACTGGAGAAACGTCTGAACCATCTGCCCAATGAACTGTCGGGCGGGCAGCAACAGAGGGTTGCCATAGGCAGGGCATTGATAAACCGCCCGGCTATTCTGCTGGCGGATGAGCCTACGGGCAATCTTGATAAAAAGTCCAGTGATGAGATTGTAGAGCTACTCAGGATGTCCAACGAAAAATTTAAGCAGACCATTATCATGATTACCCATAATCTGGAAATTGCAAAGCTGGCTGACAGGGTATTGAGTATTGAGGATGGAAAAGTGCGGGAAGGTGGTAGATGGTAATGGATGTATTACAGAAATTGAATCTGCGAAATCTTCAAAAAAACCGCAAACGGACAGTAGTGACAATTATAGGAATTATTCTGGCTACGGCTCTGATTACCGGAGTTGCAAGTATGGCATCCAGTTTCCGTTCCAGTATCATTGCTTATGAGAAATCTGTAAATGGTGATTATCACTACCTTTTTTCCGGTGTAAAAAAAGAGAATGTAAAAATTTTTAATAATAATAGAAATATTGAAAAAGCAGGATATGTGGCAGAGATTGGTTATGCTCTGCTGGAAGGAAGTATTAACCCGGATAAGCCGTATTTGTATATCAGAGCGGCAAATGAGAATGCCTGGGATGCCATGGCTCTGGAACTGACAGCGGGACGTATGCCCGAGAAAGAGGGCGAAATTGTTATATCCAGACATATTAATTCCAACGGTGGCATGGTTTTTCAGACAGGTGATAAGCTTCTGTTAAAGCAGGGATACCGTGATGGGGGTGATGGGTTTAAATTATCCCAGCAGTCGCCCTATCTTTATGAGGAAGAGCAATTCTGTACAGTAAAGGAGCAGGAATATGAAATTGTAGGTATTATAGAGCGTCCGGGTGATAACATAGAAGGGCGCATGGCGCCGGGATATTCGGTATTTACTTATCTGGACACGGTGGAAGAAGCGGACAGCCTGGAAGTGTATGTCACTTATACGCCGAAAGCGTTAAAGCATATCAATAAGGTGACAGCGCAAATTTTAGGGGTGTCGGAGGAGCTTTTGCAAAAATATGCGGAAGATAAAAATATGCTCACAGACCAGGAGTTGGAACAGATTACCCGGGTGGCAGGTGATGTAAAAGATAATTACTGGCTGCTTAAATGGTTGCTTAATCGTTTTTCCAATCGCACCATGTCTATGATTTATGGCATGGGAGGAATCGCCATATTCATTATTATGGCATCCAGTGTTTTCTGTATCCGTAACAGCTTTATGATATCCCTTACAGAGAAAATGAAACTTTACGGTATGCTGACTTCCGTGGGAACGACTGGAAAGCAGAGAAGAAAGCTTGTATATAAGGAAGCGGTTTTTCTGGGGATGATTGGTATTCCGGTGGGTATTCTGTGCGGGATTGGGGCAGTAGCCATATTACTGTATTTTACAGGAGCATTGTTTGAAGGCTTCAGCGGTTTCCCTCTGTGTTTTACGACTTCTGTATGGGCGGTACTGCTGTCGGTGGTGTCAGCCGGAATTACGATTTTACTTTCTGCGAGAAAATCAGCCGTTAAGGCAGGAAAGGTATCTCCAATTACAGCAATCCGCGGCAATGAAACCATAAAGCTTGGGAAAAAGGATGTAAAATGTCCCCGGATTGTCAACCGTTTCTGGGGAATAGGCGGAGTGGTTGCTTATAAAAACCTGCGCCGCTCCAGAGTAAAATACCGTACTACAGTGATTTCCATTATTGTCAGTGTGGCAACTTTTATTGCCATGACTACTTTTGTAAATCTGGCATTTAAGGCAAGCACTTTTTATTATAAAGAAATAGGATATCAGATGCAGGTCTATGTAGACGGTCATAGTCCATACCGGGATGCAGTGCAGATTGCACATATGGATGGTGTGCAGAAACAGGAAATCCGAAGAAATTTTTCTGTGTATGCAGACCAGGAAAAGATTCCTTTTACAGATTCCTATCGGGAGAATCTCTCCTATTATCTGGATGATTCCGGAATATATACCATTAATATATCAGCCCTGGGAGAGGAAGGATATGCCAATTACTGTAAGGAATTAGGAATTTCGGTGGAAGAAGCCAAAGACAAGATAATTCTCATAACAGATTTCACCACTCAGTCTGATGGAAAAGTTATTACAGGTGATATCGCAAAGGTGAATCCGGGAGATATCCTTCCTGCGGTTATAACCACAGAGGGAGAAGAGCAGACAGCAGAAAATGAAATTATGCTGGAGGTGCTCATGACAACTTCTGTCAAGCCCCTGTTTTTAAAAGGAAAAGACTATAATTCCCTGATTGCCATTGTCAGTGATGAGTGGATGGAGCAGTATGTGGACAGAGTTGAGGTATCACGTCCGGTAATAACACAGGTTTATATTCAGTGTGAAGACTCCGACAGGCTTGAGAGCGATATTATGAAGGAATTTGGAGAAGGTCTGGTCCAAGTTTACAATGAGGATAAGGAATATCGGTCGGTTACAAATTTCTATTTTATGCTGGCAGTATTTCTGTATGGTTTTATAGGAGTTATCTCGTTAATCGGTATTACGAATATTTTCAACACCATAACCACCAATATGGAGCTGCGCAGCAGAGAGTTCGCCATGTTGAAATCGGTGGGAATGACGGGAAAAGAATTTCGACGGATGGTACAGCTCGAAAGTGTTTTCTATGGTGTGAAATCCCTGCTGTGGGGAATTCCCATTGGAATTTGTTTATCCTATGCGTTCCATAAGGCTCTGGCAGAGGGCATAGAAAATGCTTATCAGGTGCCTTACAGCGGAATTTTGATTTCTGTGATAGCGGTGTTTATACTGATTTTTGGAATTATGAATTATTCCATGAGGAAAATTCAGAGCAAGAATATGCTGGAAACCATTCAGAATGAAAATATTTAAAAAAGTAATGAAAAAATGTACAGTTTTTTCAGATAATAGTTTCATTTTCTGTGAAATGTGATATAATACTTAAATAGGGTAGGTTATATATTGCTACCATGGCCCTGACTTACGTGAGATAGACAAATGTAGCGAGGTGGAAGCATGGATACTAAAATTTTATTGGAAAATGGAACAAATGAGTTGGAAGTTCTTGAGTTTACTTTGGCTGGTAACTCTTATGGAATTAATGTAGCCAAGGTAAAGGAAATTATTCCTTATCAGAAAGTCACACCGGTTCCAAATTCACACCCCAGTATCGAAGGTATTTTTATGCCGAGTGATACGATGATTACAGCTATTTATTTGAAAAATTGTCTGGGACGTGGAGAAGCA
>CAZRZM010000190.1:0-5965 GCA_964604575.1 uncultured Acetatifactor sp. | reverse complement strand
ATTGGCATTTTTAATGCAATGGGGGGAACTTTGTTCCCCCTTGAATATTACTTTTGGTACTGCTATGAGAAAGTTAGTGTGCAAACTGCAAAGCTTCTGTCACATATGCTACGCTCTTACTCCACTCTACAGCAATTCTCGCAGCATCTGGTTGACACTGGCGGGGTCTGCCTTGCCTTTCATGGCTTTCATGGTCTGACCCACCAGGAATCCGATTGCTTTCTCTTTGCCGTTTCGGTAATCCTCCACAGACTGGGGATTGGACGCAATCACTTCCTCCACTGTCTTACGGAGTGCGCCTTCATCATTGACTGTCTTAAGCCCATGCTCCTCCACATACTGCACAGGGTCCACATCTTTTTCAAACATTTCCTCAAATACTTCCTTGGCAACCGAGGAATTGATTACCTTCTGTTCCGTCAGTTCAATCAGAGCTGCCAGATGCTCCGGTGAAAAACAGATATCCTCTGCATCCATATCTTTTTCCTTTAACAGACGAAGAGTTTCCCCCATGAGCCAGTTAGATACCTTTTTAGGCTGACTGCCGATTGCCACTGTAGCCTCAAACAAATCCGCCATATGCTTGGAACCGGTAATAATCTCAATATCATAATCGGGAATATCAAATTCCCTACGGTAACGCGCCATTTTCTCTTCTCTGAATTCCGGTTGCTTTGCACGGACGCTCTCCAGATAAGCATCGTCCAGACAGACAGGCACCAAATCCGGATCCGGGAAATAACGGTAATCCTGCGCGTCCTCCTTGGAGCGCATGGCATAGGAATACTCCTTGGTATCGTCCCATCTTCTGGTTTCCTGAACCACTTCTTTTCCGCTTTCCAGCAGCTCAATCTGACGCTCTCTCTCGCCTGCAATGGCGTGGCTGATTGCACGGAAAGAGTTCAGATTTTTCATTTCTGTCCGGGTTCCAAATTCCGTCGCGCCCACTTCCCTGACGGACAGATTCACATCCGCCCGCATGGAGCCTTCATTTAATTTACAGTCCGATGCTCCCAGATATTGTATAAGCATGCGCAGTTTTTCCAGATAAGCAATCACTTCCTCCGCGCTTCGCATATCCGGCTCGGAAACTATTTCAATCAAAGGCACACCGGAACGGTTGTAGTCCACCAGACTACAGTCCTCCCAGTCATCATGAATGAGTTTTCCGGCATCCTCCTCCATATGAATTTCATGAATGCCTATGGACTTTGTGCCGCCTTCCGTTTCAATATCCACATGTCCGTTACGGCAGACAGGCAGATACAACTGGCTAATCTGGTAATTCTGTGGATTATCGGGATAAAAATAATTCTTGCGGTCAAATTTACAGTATTTTGTAATCTCACAGTTTGTCGCCAGTCCCACTGCCACTGCATATTCCAGAACCTGCTTATTCAGCACCGGCAAAGAACCGGGCATACCGGTACACACCGGGCAGGTATGGGTATTGGGTGCCCCTCCAAATGCGGTGGAGCAGCCACAGAAAATCTTGGTTTTGGTGGCAAGCTCCACATGAACCTCCAGACCAATGACAGTTTCGTATTCCTTTGCCATCTTAGTTTTCCCCCTTTCCCTGCATGGAAAATGCCCCACGCAGTTTTTCATAGGTATATGCAGTCTGAATCAGCTTTTTCTCCTGAAAACAGTCCCCGATTAACTGAAGACCAATGGGCAGTCCCTTACTGTCTTTTCCGCAGGGAAGACTGATTCCGGGCAGCCCTGCCAGATTAACGGAAATCGTATAAATATCTCCCAGATACATCCTGATAGGGTCGGATAAGCTTTCCCCCAGCCTGGGCGCCGTAGTGGGCGCCACCGGTCCCAGAATCACATCATATTTTGCAAAAGCATCGTCAAATGCTTTTTTAATCAGTGCCTTTACGCGTAACGCCTTCAGATAATAGGCGTCATAATATCCCGAACTTAACACAAAGGAACCCAGCATAATACGACGTTTCACCTCCGCTCCAAACCCTTCGGAGCGGGTCTTTTTGTACATATTGTGAAGGTCTGTAAACTCTTTTGTCCGATAGCCGTATTTGATGCCGTCAAACCGCTCCAGATTGGAGCTTGCCTCCGCTGCCGCAATGGTATAATAGGTGGGAATAGCATATTCTACAAGGCTCAAATCAAACTCCTCCACCACTGCGCCTGCTTCCCGCAGCCTCTCTGCTGCATTCCGTACGGCTCTTTCCACCTCCGGCTCCAGACCTTCCCCAAAATAATCTCTGGGGATTCCGATGCGGATTCCTTTCACATCCTCCACCAGCGCAGAAGTAAAATCCGTATCCTCCCGTCTGATGCAGGTGGAATCCTTGCTGTCATAGGATGCAATGATTTCCAGCACAGTGGCACAGTCTGTCACATCTTTTGCAAGAGGTCCAATCTGGTCCAGAGAAGAACCATAGGCAACCAGCCCATAGCGGGATACTGTTCCATAGGTGGGTTTCATGCCCACCACACCACAGAAGGATGCGGGCTGGCGAATGGAGCCGCCGGTATCGGAACCCAGTGCAAAGAAACACTCTCCTGCTGCCACAGCCGCCGCGGAACCGCCGGAAGAACCGCCGGGAACATGCTCGGTATTCCATGGATTTCTGGTTTCCCCATAAGCAGATGTCTCTGTGGTGGAGCCCATGGCAAACTCATCCATATTGGTTTTGCCGATAACCACTGCTCCTGCCTTTTCCAGACTTAAAACAGCCTCCGAAGAAAAGGTGGGAACAAAGTTTTCCAGTATTTTCGAGGAACAGGTGGTAAGCATCCCTTCCGTACACATATTGTCTTTTATGGCAACCGGAACACCTGCCAGGGGGCCCGTCAGCTCTCCTGCGTCAATCTGCTCCTGCACTGTGGCCGCTTTTGCCAGTGCAGTCTTCTTTTCCACCGTTACATAAGCATGGATGGAAGGCTCCATCTCTTCTATCCGGGCAAGTACCGCCTCCATAGCTTCCACCGCAGTGACTTTTTTTTCTCTGATTGCCCTTCCCAGCTCTACTGCTGTACATGATAAAATATCCATTTTCTGTTTTCCTCTCTGCTTCTATCCTTCAAAAGTCTTGGGAACCACAAACATATTGTCTTTCTCCTGTGGCGCATTCCGCAGTGTCTGTTCACTCAAATCACCGTTGGTTACCACGTCCTCGCGGAACACATTCTGCACCGGAAAAACATGGGACATGGGTTCCACCCCAGTGGTATCCAGTTCTCCCAGCTTGTCAATATAATCCAGCATACTGCTCATATCTTTCTTGGCAGCTTCCTTTTCCTCACCGGTCAGCTCCAGTTTCGCCAGGATACCAACATACTCTATGGTTGCATCATCAATCACATTTGCCATCACAAACCTCCGTTAATCTCTCACTTTAATGTGTACTTCGCGAAGCTGCTGCTCCGTCACATCACTGGGAGCACCACACATCAAATCCTGGGCGGAACCGCTCATGGGAAAAGCGATAACCTCACGAATGTTTTCCTCATTGCGAAGTAACATAATCATTCTGTCCACACCGGGCGCCATTCCGGCATGTGGGGGTGCACCGAACTGGAATGCCTGATAGAGCGCGCCAAATTTGCTCTTTAAGGTTTCCTCATCGTAGCCTGCAATCTCAAAGGCTTTCACCATGATTTCCATGTCATGGTTACGGACTGCTCCAGAGGAAAGCTCCACTCCATTACATACTATATCATACTGGTATGCCAGTATGTCCAGAGGATTTTTGGTCTGCAATGCTTCCAGTCCTCCCTGGGGCATGGAAAAGGGATTGTGGGTAAAGCCAATCTGCTTCGTCTCCGTATCCAGTTCAAACATGGGAAAATCATTTACATAGCAGAAACGATATGCCTTTTTTTCACACAAATCCAATTTATTTCCCAGTTCTATGCGGAGCTGTCCCGCATAATAATTTGCCCGTTCTTCCTTGTCAGCAATAAAGAAAATGGTATCTCCCGTGGTCAGTCCTGCCAATGTGGCAAGCTCTTCCTTGCACTCATCAGGGATAAATTTATCAATGGGACCCTTGTAGGACATATCCTCTGCCACTTCCAGATATCCCAGTCCTCCCATGCCCATAGAGGTTGCAAATTCCAGCAGCTTCTCATGAAAGCCCTTGGACATATCCGCATGGACTTTGATTGCCCTCACCGTTCTGCCCACAAAGGGTTTGAAGGTACATTTCTGAAAAAAGTCTGTTACATCAATAATGCGTAAGGGGTTGCGCAAATCCGGTTTATCGGTACCAAACTCCAGCATTGCCTGCCTATAGCTGATAATGGGATAGGGTGCTTTTGTCACCTCATATCCTTCGGGGGCAAATTTTTCAAAAGTGGCTGACAATACTTCCTCTCCAATTTGGAACACATCCTCCTGGGTGGCAAAACTCATTTCAAAATCCAACTGGTAAAACTCTCCCGGTGAACGGTCCGCTCTGGCATCCTCATCCCGGAAACAGGGCGCAATCTGGAAATATTTATCAAATCCGGATACCATCAGAAGCTGTTTGTACTGCTGAGGTGCCTGAGGCAGTGCGTAAAATTTCCCTTTATATTTTCTGGAAGGAACAATATAGTCTCTGGCGCCTTCCGGTGAAGATGCACTGAGAATGGGAGTCTGAATCTCCAGAAATCCCAGTTCCGTCATTTTCTGACGCAGGAAACTGATAACCTGAGAGCGGAAGATAATATTGTCTTTTACCTTGCTGTTGCGCAAATCCAGATAACGGTATTTTAATCTGACATCTTCCCTGGTTTCTTTGGATGTCATAATTTCAAAAGGAAGTTGCTGGTATACCTTACCCAGCACAGTGATAACCTTCGCCTCCAGCTCAATGGTTCCGGTAGGAATCTTGGGATTGTAGGTGTCCTCGTCACGCTTCTCCATAATTCCCTGAATGGAAAGACACATTTCTTTGGTAATTCCTTTTAAAAGCTCCGGCTCTCTGATAACCACCTGCAATACGCCGTACATATCCCGCAAATCGATAAAGGAAACACCGCCATGGTCCCGGATATTTTCCACCCAGCCTGCCACAGAAAGAGTCTGCCCGATATGCTGCTCACTGATTTCTTTCATTGTCATGTCTCTGTACATATTCTACCTCCTGCGCAGTCGCGCCTGTTTCGTCTGTTCCGGTGTTACTGTGTTACGCTTTACCCACAGTACTCGCTTTGGATAAAGCACAAAAAAATCCCGGAACACATTTACTGTATTCCGGGACGGATAATCTCTACCCGCGGTACCACCCGCATTGACAAGCTGCCACATCACTGTATCCTGAATATGTCAAATATATTGCTGACACAGTCTGCCCTCTACAGACCAGACACACCTGCCCTCTCTGCCACTTAACGCGTGTAACGTGTTATCCTAGTGTGGTTAATATAAAATGACGCTTACACATTGCCACCATTTTCTTCAAAACCCATTCAGATAACCTGCTCCGGAGTGTTCCCTTTTCCGCTTCCTGCAAACAGCGCTCTCAGTCGGTGACGCCGTATTCCTGTTGCATTCCCTGGAAAGAGTCTCTTTCATAGCATTTTCCAATATCCAACATTAATTTATTTTATAGGGCGAATTTCCCTATGAAATAAAAACAGAATACTCCCTTGGTCACTCGCCATTGAGTATTCTGTCATTGTGTCTATTTTATGCGATTCCTCTGTAAATGTCAAGAAAAAATTTATGGAATGTGCAGGAATATTTTGTTATTTCAGCCTTATCTTACATAATATACATATTTATCAATTCGTCAATTATTTTCGTGTTAATGGGTGATGCACTGGTTTCATGGGATATAATCAGATTATGCCCTGGGAAATAACCATTTTTCTGGTACAAATCTATCTTACTTAATGCCTTACCTGTATACTCCGGATTATCCATCATTCCAAAATGCTCCCATATATATTCCTGCCGTTTCTTTACACTCAGAATTGTAAAATCAGGATAGATTTTCCCAAAGCC
>CAZRZM010000189.1:266-5983 GCA_964604575.1 uncultured Acetatifactor sp. | reverse complement strand
GCATCCTTGATTGCCTTCATTGCCTTTACATATATTCTGGTGGGCTCAATCAAAGCTTCCCCAAGGGTTCTGCCCAGTTCATCATAATAGGTATCCAGACTTTTTCGTGTCATCTCAAACACTTTACGAACCAGAGAGAAACCGTTGGAATGTACGCCGGAAGATGCAATACCTACCAGCACATCCCCCGCCTTAATATTCGCACCGGTAATCAAGTCTTTCTCATCTACAATACCAACTGCAAAACCTGCCAGGTCATACTCTTCCTCCGGCATCAGTCCGGGATGCTCTGCGGTCTCACCGCCTACCAGTGCAGCGCCTGCCAGCTTACAGCCCTCTGCCACACCTTTTACAATCGTGGCGATTTTTTCAGGATAGTTCTTGCCACATGCGATGTAATCCAGGAAAAACAAGGGTTCTCCACCTGCGCAGGCAACATCATTTACACACATTGCCACACAGTCGATTCCCACCGTATCATGTTTATCCATGAGAAATGCCAGTTTAATCTTGGTTCCCACGCCGTCTGTTCCTGACAAAAGCACCGGCTTCTCCATACCTTTGATGGCATCCATGGAGAATGCCCCGGAGAAACCGCCCAGACCTCCCAGCACCTCCGGTCTCATGGTCTCTTTTACATACTTCTTCATCAATTCTACTGACTGGTATCCAGCCTCAATATCTACTCCTGCGTTCTTATAATCCATTTTCTCCTCCATTATAAAGCGTATCTGTCTGAAAGCACCGTCTGCATCATCCAGGCCTGTGTATTCTGTCCACTTGTCTATGACATATATGCCTTATATCCTACTTCCTGTAATTTCTTATCTTTTGCCACAACCTGATTTTTGAGTTTCTCACTGTAATCCTTTAATTTGGCGAGGAGCTCCTCATCGGAGGTTGCCAGTATTTTGGCTGCCAAAAGTCCCGCATTGGCACCACCATTGATTGCCACTGTTGCCACCGGGATACCGGAGGGCATCTGCACAATGGAATATAAAGAATCACGTCCTCCCAAAGAAGTTGTGTGCATCGGGATACCGATGACAGGCATCGGGAAAATTGCGGCGCACATACCGGGCAGATGAGCCGCCATCCCGGCTCCTGCAATAATGACTTTAAATCCTTTCTGCTCTGCGCTCTTTGCATACTCAAAAAAAACATCCGGCTCTCTATGGGCACTGATTATCGTCATCTCATAGGGGATTCCCAGTTCTTCCAATATATCTGCTGCCTTTGCCATAACGGGCATATCCGAATCACTTCCCATTACAATACCAACTCTGGGGGTTACTTTTTCCATTGTAAATACCTTACCTTTCTATCTTCCTACACTTTTTAAGTTTACTAGAATTATGAGACAGATGCAACATTTTTTTACTCATCGAAGGGGTCGTTTAATTTCTCCGTTCCCGGCAGTACAAAACGTCCATCTACAATAATGGGGATACGCCTGCCGTCCCGGCATACCGCCACAAGCTCTCCCAGTTCATCATAGGGAATGGTAATGTCCGTATGGCAGTTAAAATAAGCTTTGGCGGCATCCGTATCGCGCAGTCTGGACACCTCGTTATCCTTTGCCACAATCTCCCTGCCGTCCGGATTATATACTTTGACATCCTCCGCATGGGAATAGCAGGTATCTCCTACCGCAAAATGCGGTCCCATCTTTTCTGCAATCAAAATCGGAAATTTATCCTCCACTCCCATCCTCTTTGCAACCACATAGGCTGTGGTGTTAGTTCCTATGGCAAATTCACCCAGGGGCAGTGTCTCATGACGGTATAAAATATTTTCCTTAATAAACTGTCTGTTTTCCGCGTCTGTATCAAAATTTCTGCACGTATAATCTGCAATCCTGCCATCCCGGAAAGTAATCTGCAAATCTTTGTACTCCAGACCGTTGAGATACACACGTTTTACATGAAGGATACCATTCGTGCCTGCAAGTACAGGGGAAGTGAAAACTTCTCCCACCGGAATATTCACATCCGCCACACAGTTTTCAAAAATGGTCTCTTTCTCCGGGTTCTGTAATTCATAAAGCTGCACCCGCAAATCTGTACGGTTGCCGTCTTTTCCCCTGATTTCACAGTGGGAAGCCGTATTCAAAGTATCAATCAGCGTCTGCTGTATCTTCTGATACAAAGTATAATCCAAGGTATTGATTCGTATAATTTCCTGGAATAACTCTTCAAAGCAGTCGCCAATCTCCGGCATGGGGAATGCAATAATTGTAAAACTGCGCTCTTCCTCTAAAATATACTGCCGCTGTAATTCACCGTATCTGGTGCGGTATTCCACCGCAAACGCCGCCTGTTCGTCAGAAAGCTTAAGGCTCTGGGGCTTGTTCACAGGCTGAAATTCTTTTTCACCAAACGTCTCCACAACTGCCGGGCCTGCGTAACCCCTTGCTTCCTTTTTATATTCCTCAAAAGCAGTGTGTGCCACTTCCAGTCTGCGGTTTACATAGTTTTTGTCCAAAAACAGCGCTTTGTCATCCTTATGGTCAAATTCGTATTGTCTGTTGGGCACACCGCCATAGAATCCCCTCTTAACCAGGGAGGGATTATAGAGAATGCTGTAGCCGGCGCGGTAAATAACCGGAGAAAGTCCCATTTTTGCAAAATTTTCAATGGCTCTTTTCATCATGCGCTCAAAGCCCAGTTGGTAAAGCAAATCCACCGTGCTCTTTTTGGATAAATCCTTATTGCCCAGCACAAATCCAATGCGGTATCCTTCGGTATAAGTATCTGCCATGGTATTGATGGTCTCCTGGGGAAGGGATGCCATAAACCGCGCCATTTTCAACTCATTCTCACCCACATATTCGCCATAGGCAAACAAATATCTCACATCTGTCAAATCCGCATTTCCAATGATATCCGCAGCAAAATTATTCTCCGGCACAGTAAGCTCCCTGGTTCTGCAGGCGGCAGCCACATCTGCATAATCACTGACAAACCAGTAGATAATCTGACGGATACTCTCATACTCCGGAAGTGCGCCATTCTCCTGCCATTCATAGACAAAAGAACTGTATATCTCCACAAAAAGCTCCATACGGATAACCAGCTCCATCAGCCTTTTCTCATGTACAAATCCAATCAGACTGCGCATCTCTGTATACACAAAAGAAAGCACTGCACCGAACTCCTCCCCCAGCATTTTGACCGCATATGCCGGATTCAGATAACTGTTTTCATAATTGGAAGGCTGTACCTCTTCATAAAGCAAAGCATTTCTCTTCTGCAGTTCTTCGATGGACGCCGTCTCCAGCCCGCCCTGCTCCAGAAACTGTTTTTGTTCATCAATCAGCAACAGGAAAGCCGCCACCTTGTGAAAATAACAGGCAAACTCCTGCCCCACTTCCTGCTCCCCGGCAATCTCCCTGATTCTTGCAGACGCAAGCGCATATCTCTCCTCATACACTTCCACTTCTTCACCCATAATATCATAACCCATAATTTCAGACTTCCTTTCCTACATTCCACTTCCAAAATACAATAAAAAACTGATACTTCCCAATGCCACAAGATTTAAAATAAGCCCCAGCCATGGAAATAATCTATAGTAGGTCTTATCCCGGACTGTGGCAATTCCAAGTCCCAGCCCCACCAGGGAAAAAACAGTGGCAAGAAGTCCTGTAACTCCATAGCCCACCAGCGCATCTCCCCCTCTTAAATAAGTCAGATACACCACAATTCCCAGGGAAACGGTACTTATGATTCCCAAAATTGTGGACATAATCGCTCTCTGCGAATGTTTTTTATTGGTAAAAATATAATTTTTGTGTGCCATACTCGCATACTCCTGAATTTGCAGATGTCTTCCGCACCTGCCTTTATAAACTCTAAAAGGGCATTCCCTATAGGAAATGCCCGCTATTTCTTATCTTATCTTTAGAATATTATTTTAGATTTACCTGCAATCAGCTTAGCCCCGCTGACAATCAAAAGCACCCCTGACGCCACACCTGCCACTATGGCAACCACTCCCAATACGATATTCATTGCACCAGTGCCATTCATGGTTTTATATACTTTTTCTTCCATATTCTTCTCCCTTTCTCCGATGACTTTTCTAAATCAATCTATTCAAAAAATATAGTGTTTACCTGCACTAACGCGCGCCGTATGTCTCATAGTAGGCATCAATGGCAGTTTTCAGAGTATCATCAATATAAACCTGTCCTTTGTAAGGCTTATTATAAAGATGGGTGATAACATCCTCCATGGTAACAATGGCATGTGCGTCAAAACCGTATTTCTGTTTCATTTCGTCCAACGCGCTCACTTCGCCGCCCAGTCCTTTTTCCATGCGGTTCAAAGATACCATCAGCCCCTTAATCTCCACCTTTGCCTGGGCAGTCAAAAGGGGATAAGTCTCTTCAATGGATTTGCCGGAGGTTGTTACATCCTCAATAATTACCACGCGGTCACCATCCCGCAGGCTGCTTCCCAGCAGGATTCCCACATCGCCATGGTCCTTGACCTCTTTACGGTTGGAACAGTAACGAATCTCTTTCCCATATAGCTCACTATATGCAATAGTGGCTGCTACACTTAAAGGAATACCCTTATATGCAGGTCCAAACAGTACATCGAAATCATCGCCGTAATTATCATGTATTGCTTTCGCATAATACTCGCCCAGCTTCTTAAGCTGTGCTCCGGTTACATATGCCCCGGCATTCATAAAAAATGGGGATTTGCGCCCGCTTTTCAAAGTAAACTCACCAAATTTCAACACATTAGAATCCACCATGAACTCGATAAATTTTTTCTTATAGTCTTCCATATCTCATAAAACCTCCGTATTTATGGGCTTTTCAGCCTCTTTACCAGTTCCCATAACACTTATTTACACCATTTTTACACCAATTTCAGCTTAGACACATCTTTGCTCCATCTTTTTCATTTCTTCCACTAATGTATCTTCTGTAACATGACAATATAGATTCATAGTCAACTGGATATCTCCATGTCCCAGCAAACGTGACAGTGTCTTTATCTGCATTCCATTTTCTAATGCCCTGGTTGCAAATGTATGTCTAAAAGTATGTGGTGTTAATACCTCAAAGTCAGCATTCTCTTTTTGTATTCTTTTGATAATCAATCCCATACATTCCTGTACTAAAAACTGTTGTGTTGGTTTGTTGTTTCTAGTGACAAAAACTAAGTTCTCATATCCTTCTGGTGCAACTTTTCCCTTTAAACATATTTCATGCTTTTGGATTTTTTGTCGCCTTAAAGCCTTGATTGCCCTCTCTGTCAATGGAATTGTTCTCTTACCACTATTAGTTTTAGTATCGTGCATCTCAAATACATATTTGCCATCATTACTGAAGTAACACAACGTATGATTTACATATAGCATCTTATTCTTAAAATCTATATCTTCCCACTGCAAACCACATAACTCGCCAATTCTCATACCAGTTTCAAGTGCTAATTCAAAAAGATTATAATAAAAAGTCCCATCCGCTTGTATTAAAAACAGCTTTGTCTCACCAATAGTCAGCACTCTGCGTTCTTTCTTTTCTTCCTTAGTCAACTCAGTAATGATTTGTTTTGCAACATTCTTGGTGAGCAAATCAGTATCTAAAGCCTTTTCAAGCATATCTACTAATATTTTCTTGGAATTTTTTCTGGCATTGTCTGAGCACAATTTGTTAATGGCATTCTGCATTATAATAAGGTTTAAAGATGTTAATT
>CAZRZM010000189.1:0-256 GCA_964604575.1 uncultured Acetatifactor sp. | reverse complement strand
AAATCATCTTTAATACGTTTGTAATGTGTCGCATAGGACTCTTTTGTTGATGCTCTACAACCTTTTTTGCAGGTATCCATCCAAATTTTATACCATTCGTCTAATGTTATATCTTTTGTGACAACATTAATCTCTTTTTCATCCTTATACTTCTCTTCTCTTAGCCTTGCCCTTACTTCATTTAATGTTTTTGCGTAAATAGTCTGTCTTTTGCCAAATCTATTTATAAATCTAGCCATATAGGTTCCATCTTTAC
>CAZRZM010000188.1:0-6017 GCA_964604575.1 uncultured Acetatifactor sp. | reverse complement strand
TACAGGTAAATCCACGAGATTACAAATGCGGGGTCATTACATATTGTCTGTTACCAATTTATAAGTTCCATGTGACATGAAATTCTGTTCCCAGTTTTTGTATCCAGTAAGTCAGATAATTATGTTCATAGAACCAGGTCAGAACCGGGCTGTTCGCGGTATTATCCAAAACCCATTGTCCCATTGCCCCTGTATCCAGCATCATAATAAGTGTGTATGCAGTCCAGAGAATTAAAACAGTTTCCAAAATCCCCACTACAATCCCCAGTATTTTATCTCCGGTATGTACAATAGGAAGTTTTGAGATTAATTTGGCAGGCAGAAAAACCATTCCCAGCAGATGATGCAGAATCCCAAGTATACCTAAGAGAAATACTACAACCGCCACACTGAAAATTTCTCCGTTAGTATAGCTCTGCAGTCCTTTTCCCACCAAAAGAACAAAAATGCTTAGCACAATCAGGGATACAAAAGATATAATTTCCCGAACCATTCCCAGCTTTAAGCCGCTGATAATTTTCAAAACCAGTAACGCCAATACTATAATTACTAAAAGATTCATTTGTCTTTCCTCCGCTTCATCCTTTATTTTAACTGAATGGTATCTATGGAATCATCCGTAACAAGTAAATATTTGTAAGAAGTTCCCAGTGGAATAACCTGATTTACCGCTTTGGCAAATGTGCCATTATATTTCTCCACCCCATCAAATTTCATGATAACGCATTCTGTTTCATTATAAATGACGAAATTGTCCTGTGTAAAAAAAATATCATTATATTCTATATCAAAATAGTAGCTTCCCACTTCATGTGCACCGGAATCATAGACTTTCATCATATATCTGTTTTCCATGTCGTCTGACAAAAATACCAGTCCTATGTATTTGTCACTGTAAAATACTGACTGTACTTCCTGGGTGTAAAGATATTCTCCTGCGGGGGTGGGATTCTGACTTCCTTTGTATATCATCACTCTGCCGTCCCCCACCGCAAAGGCTGTTTCATTATCCATGAACTGAATCTGCGGTACAAGCAGGTCGGGATAAATATAAGTACCCATAACATAATCACTCCGGTTGGCTCCTACCGGTCCAAAATTATAGAAAGCAACATTTGTTTTCACCACACCTGCATCTACATACACATAGCTTACTGCCAGCAGTTCTCCATTGGGTGACAAACTTATTGCAATAGGATAACCGCTATTGTACATACGGGTCTGTCTTGTATATAACATTTCTCCCTGAGAATTGTATGTATTAATCCATGTAACTTCCGTATCTGCCAGGACGGCTGTCACGTTGCCGTTAGATGCCACCGCAATGTCACGGATAGGCATTGTAGTATTAATCTCTCCCAGTTGTCCACTGGTGCTGCCCACATAAATATTTCTTCCATTATAATTTCCAATCGCAACAACATTCCGGCATGTCGTTATTTTGATGTCCTGCATTTCATAGGTCTGGTTCCATATTACATTACCTTTTGTATCCATGCAGTGCGCTCCGTCTTTACTATATGTAAAAATGAAACCGTCAAGACGGATGTCTGTGGCATCCGATGCTTTCTCTCTGGCAGTCGTTGTCACCACATCATACCCTGTATAAATATGTCTCTGAAACTGCACCATAATCAGTGTCACAACTGCCACAAATACTGCAATCACAAGCAGAAACCGATAGATGGCTGAAAGTTTATGGCGTTTGATTTTATCTTTATAGGTATTTTGGTTCTGTTCTCTTCTTTCTTTTTCCTTTAAATAACTCTTTATGTCTCCCATGCTTTTCTCCATATATAAGGTATGAGACAAGTATACCACACTATTTCTTATCTAGGGTAACAAAATTTTTTGTCCTACTTTGATATCGTCGGGATTCGTAATCTGGTTCAGACTGCAAATCTCCCTCACCCGTGAATCACTTCCATAATTGCGGATGCTGATTCCTATCAGGGTATCTCCCTCCGCAATAATATAGGAAGTTGGCTGTGAGCTTGCGGGCTGCGCATTCTCCGTATCTGTATTTTCGTTTCCGGTGTTTTCTGCCGCAGGCTGTCCTGCATCCGAGTTTTCAGGCTGTTCTGCATCCGGTGTCTGGGCATTTTCTGTTTCCGTATCCGGGGTCTGGGTATTCTCCGTCCCCACATCCGGGGTCTGGGCATTCTCTGCTTCCGTATTGCTGGTTTGCGTCTGACCGGATTCTGTCTGACTGGTTTCTGCATTTCCATCAGTATTATCTGTGTCCGGCAAATTAGTTTCAGGAACATTGGTGCCTAAAGACTCCGCTCCGGCATTTTCTCTGCGGACCGCATCCGTCAGCTTGTCCTCCGCCACCAGAGTATCCACCTGCACATTATTGTTGTTCACTTCTATTGCGTCAGGAATTTTCTGCTGCATGACTCCGTCCAGCATTTGTCCGGCAAAATTTTGCAGTTCCAATAAACTGCCCTCCTGATTCATGGAAACAAGACCAATTACGCAAAGAAGCACAAAGGCTACCGCAACCGTCCCTCTTATTTTCCTGGGCACTCCCACAGAAGTTCCACTTACTTTTCCTGCGGGTTTCCCTGCGGTCTTCGCTCTGCCTCTGCCTGACTCCTCATGAATTATCTTTCTTTCTTCCTGATGCTTTTTGGCAATCTCATATTTTTCCTGATTGACAGTCTCCGGCTTCACCTCCTGCCTTACATCCAGCATATAGGCAAGCATACTGTCATTTTTCTCATAAAACTGGGAAAAACCTGATATGTATCTGCATATGCCCTGCTCACAGACGTGAAATCCTTCTATCATCTCACCATTCAGCAGCCGGTATGCCAAAAAGGTGTATTCTTTGAAATACTTTTTGCGAAACCGCTCTATTTCCTGCTGCTGTGCCTGGGACAGGTGTCTGGTATCTCTCTGCAGAAAATCTATTTTGCAGGCACCATACAAAAATAAATAAGAAACCTCGTCTTCTTCTTTGCGGATTCCGTATAGAGCAACCGCCATATCTTTATCCGCCGCAAGATTATTTAACTGTTTCATGTAAGAAACGACATAATCCTCAACGAATATTTTGCAATGCTGGTCTGATTCTCCGATTTGTGTAATATTTTTTGGCAATTCCATATAAAAGTACCTCCCATACCGTTTCTATCAATATAGCATCGGTATGCGAGGTTTTTTATCATTCTTTGTCGGCGCAAACCCAGAAATGTTCGACAATGTTTGCACACTTAGATTTCCACTCTGCCTTCCAGGGCACGTAAAAGGGTCACTTCATCAATGTATTCCAGGTCGCCTCCCACCGGAACTCCACTGGCGATACGGGTTACTTTGATGCCGGTAGGCTTAATTAATTTGCTGATATACATTGCAGTCGTCTCACCCTCCAGACTGGAGTTCGTCGCTATGATAACTTCCTCCACTTCTCCCTGAAGGCGTTCCATCAGTTCTTTTAATTTGATATCACCAGGGCCAATGCCGAGCATGGGGGAAATCGCCCCATGTAATACATGATAGACTCCCTCGTATTTGCCGGTTTTCTCATATGCCGCCAAATCTCTGGCATTTTCCACCACCATAATCAGTTTGTGGTTTCTGGCAGAATTGGAGCACACGGGACAGACTTCTTTGTCCGTCAGGGTGTAGCATTCCCTGCAGTAGCAGACATTTGCCTTTGCCTCCATCATGGCATTCGCCAGCCGGTTTACTTTATCCTGGGGCATATTGATAAGATGAAATGCCAGCCGCTGGGCAGACTTACTGCCAATCCCCGGAAGGGCTGCCAGCTCTTCTATTAATTTGTTAATATGTCCGCTGTAAAGTTCCATTAGAAGGGAAAGCCTCCTCCAAGTCCGCCCGTCATTTTGCCCATCAGCTCCCCACCTGCTTCATCTGCTTTGCGAAGAGCCTCATTGGCTGCAGCCACAATCAAGTCCTGCAGCATTTCGATATCTTCCGGGTCCACCACTTCCTCGGAGAGCTGAATTTTTAACATTTCTTTTTTGCCACTGACAGTTACCTCCACTGCGCCGCCACCTGCAGCCGCAGTAAATTCTTTTGTCTCTAATTCTTTCTGTCCTTCTTCCATCTGACGCTGCATTCTCTGTGCCTGCTTCATCAGATTGGTCATATTGCCGGGCATTGCACCGCCGGGAAAACCTCCACGTTTTGCCATTTTCTATCCTCCACATTACTTTATAATTACACTTTTTATTAAATATACACCAATGTGTGTTCTATCGCAAGTCTGTTCTACTCGTCCTCTTCCTCAATCTCCATGTGGATGACCTGGGATAAATCCACATAGCTTTCCTCAAACTCACGCTGGTTGTTGACTGTCTGGAGATTTACTTCCACTTCTTTGCCCAAAAAATCCGTAAGCATTCTCTCCAACTGCTCTTTGTTCTCTGTATGTCTGTTAAAATAGTCTGACGCAATGCCGTCCTCCAGCACTACCATAAGACGGTTGTCCCCGCCGAGGCTGAGCCTTGCAGACTTTAAGTACATTTTCATGGGATTTTCCGCATTCCCCACAATGGAGGGCCATTTTGTCACAATTTCTTTGATGTCATCCGGAATGGCTTTGGGCAACTGGGGCTTAGCTCTGTGCGGCGCATCTGCCGAAACATTCTCTCCCGTCTGGACTGTCCGCTCTGCTGACACCACCACACCATTTTCCACCTTGTCTTCCACCTGGCGGATGCGGTCCAGCAGAGCATCCTGCACCACCTCCATATCCGGTCTGCAGAGCTTAATCAGTGCAATTTCAACCAGAATCCGTTTCTGGGAGGCATAGCGAATCTGCCCTGAAAGCTCTGAAAAAATACGGATATATCGCACTATCCTATCCATTTCCACCATCTGCGCTTCTTCTTTCAGGCGGCTCAGATTATCGGTGGACATATCAATAACATCTTCCAGATTATCGGAGGACTGTACCAGCATGAGGTTGCGGAGATACCATGTAAAATCCGTGACAAACTGTGTCAGCTCCCGTCCCTGCATCACGATTTCCTCCAGCAACGTGATACACCCAAGTACATTTCTGTCCAGCACATGGCGAAGAAGTCTGCTGAAAACCTCTGTGTCCACCGCCCCCAGCACATCCAGAACCTTGTCGTAAGTCAGTTCTTTTCCCAAATGAAAAGCAATACACTGGTCCAGCAGACTCAAGGCATCGCGCATGGAACCGTCCGCTGTCTTGGCAATGTAGCGCAGTGCTTTCTCCTCCACCTGCACAGACTCCTCATCTATCAGTTCCTGCATTCTCGCTGTGATAGTGTCAATGGAAATACGTTTGAAATCATACCGCTGGCAGCGGGATAAAATGGTGATGGGGAGTTTATGAACCTCCGTGGTCGCCAGAATAAAAATGACATAGGATGGCGGTTCCTCCAATGTTTTCAAAAGCGCATTAAAAGCCTCCGTAGTCAGCATATGAACTTCGTCTATGATATATACTTTGTATTTTTCCTGCGCCGGAGTATATTTCACCCGCTCCCGCAGCTCGCGCATTTCATCAATGCCGCGGTTGGAAGCAGCGTCAATCTCCAAAATATCCAGGCTGCTGCCAGAGAGAATTCGCCGACAAGCCTCGCACTCGCCGCAGGGCTCGCTTTCCACCGGATTCAGGCAGTTGACGGCTCGGCTCATAATCTGCGCCGCCGAGGTTTTGCCCGTACCCCGAGGCCCGCAGAAAAGATAAGCATGGGCAATCTTCCCCTGGCGGGTGGCATTTAATAAAGTCCGCGCAATGTGCTCCTGCCCCACCAAATCCTGAAAACGGCGGGGGCGATATTTGCGGTATAAGGCTGTATAATCCATAACAGGCCTCCTTGCTCTAATCCTTAATATTGCACGTATAAATCATATAATTCCCACTGCTTATCACGGGCTGCTTACCAGGGGGCGTCTTCATCACCTGCGCCGCCCGACCCGCTGCCTTGGAATTGTTCCGGTTCATCGCCCAGCCATTCTTCCGTCAGGTCGAGGAATGCAGTGTAGGCGCCGACAAACAGCAGTTTTTCCGT
>CAZRZM010000187.1:0-6096 GCA_964604575.1 uncultured Acetatifactor sp. | reverse complement strand
CAGGTTTATCACCTCCAGTTTTGCCAAAATCGCCTTTAATTCATCAGCTTCCGGTTCCATGACATTTTCTCCAAGCAATGTACTCACGGGTGTTTCAAGCACATCCGATATGGAGATTAACATATCAGAATCGGGAACTGACAATCCCTGTTCCCATTTAGAAACTGTTTGTCGCACCACGTTCAGTTTGACAGCAAGCTCTTGTTGCGAAAGTCCTTGTGATTTTCTGATTGTTTTGATATTTTCGTTGAGCATTAGGGATAGCCTCCTTTTTTTGTGTTGCTACCACTATTATAGGCAGAACTGCCCGTTGCCACAAGCAACGCAGATTAACATTGACCCTTTTTCCATCAAATACATCATCCATTTTCGCGCAGAAATAAAAATGGGGGTTGTGCATCTTACTTTCTTGTGATAGAATATCTTTCGGTGACAAACAAGTGTCCGCATGGCGAATACGGACAGAAGTGGAAGTAGGATGTAAATATGGGAGAAACAGCGAAGTACTTTGTGGTAAAGCAGAAAGCAGTACCGGAGGTCTTGCTAAAAGTAATCGAAGCAAAGAGGCTTCTGGAGTCAGAACGTGTTATGACAATACAAGAAGCGGTTGATGCTGTCGGTATCAGCCGCAGTTCCTTTTATAAGTATAAGGATGATATTTTTCAGTTTCATGATAATTCCCAGGGTACCACCATCACACTTACCTTTCAGATGGATGATGAGCCGGGGCTGTTGTCGGATGTACTGAAAATCATAGCAGAATTTAAAGCGAATATTCTGACGATTCACCAGAGTATTCCCATCAGTGGAATTGCCTCTTTGAGTCTGAGTGTTCAGGTGCTCCAGACCACCGGGGATATTTCCAAAATGATTGAGCAGATGGAAAACCAGAAAGGAGTCCATCATGTAAAAATTCTTGCGAAGGAATAAGAAGCAGGAAACAATTACATGATAAGAAAAAGCGGCTTAAGTAAAATGTATCATATAAATAAGCATCATAAGAGAAAAAGCAGCATAAGGAGAGAAAAGGCATGATTAATGTAGCAGTATTAGGATATGGCACAGTGGGAAGCGGTGTTGTTGAGGTCATTGAAAAGAATAAGGAAATGGTGAACAAGAAATCGGCGGAAGAGTTGAATGTAAAATACATTCTTGATTTGAGAGATTTTCCGGGAGACCCTTATGAAAATAAAGTGATTCATGATTTTAACGTGATTCTGGAAGATGAGGATGTCAGCATTATCTGTGAGACCATGGGTGGTGTGGGAGCTGCTTACCAGTTTACCAGACAGGCTCTGGAAAAAGGAAAGAGTGTCTGTACTTCCAACAAAGAGCTGGTTGCGGCACATGGTCCTGAACTGTTGAAGCTGGCTGTGGAACATAAGTGCAATTATCTTTTTGAGGCAAGTGTGGGCGGCGGTATTCCCATTATCCGACCTCTCAACTATTCTCTGACAGCAGAGAAAATTGAGGGAATTACCGGTATTCTGAATGGAACCACTAATTATATATTGAGTAAAATGGAACGCGAGGGCGCGGAATTTGATGATGTGTTAAAACAGGCCCAGGATAACGGATATGCAGAGCGCAATCCCGAGGCGGATGTGGAGGGACATGATGCCTGCCGCAAGATTGCCATTCTGTCTTCCCTGATGATGGGCAAAAATGTAGATTCCGAGAAAGTATTTACGGAGGGTATCACCAAAATTACCGCAGATGATTTCTGTTATGCCAGAGCAGCAGGCAGAACTATTAAACTGCTGGGTATGAGCAGACGTGTGGATGACAATACAGTACTGACGATGGTGGCGCCGTTTATGCTGGATAAGGAACATCCCCTTGCCATGGTAAACGATGTGTTTAATGCAGTATTTGTTACCGGTAATATGCTGGGTGATTCTATGTATTATGGACGGGGAGCGGGCAAGCTGCCTACTGCAAGCGCGGTGGTGTCCGATGTGGTGGACTGCGCCAGACATCAGGGCAAGACGGTAATGTGCTTCTGGAGCGAAGAAGAGGTAACACTTGCAGATGTAGGGGCTACCAGCAGGAAATTCTTTGTGAGAGCAGGTAAAGAGGGCAGGGATGCCCTGATGCAGGCATTTCCCGGCGGTGAAGTAATCACTGTGGAGGGCCGCAATGACTTTGGATATGTGACAGCGGCAATGACAGAAAAAGAATTTGCATCAAAGTATGAAAACCTGGGAGATACGGTTCTGGGAAGAATCCGTCTGCTGTAAATATTCAGTGCGCTATATCAATCGGGAGTTATGAAGGAGGAAGTTTGTAAAATGGCTTCTGAAAGAAAAATAAATTACAAGAGATTTTTACTGCCCGTTGTTTTTGTCGTACTTCTAATTTTAACAATCATTTTAAACAGGCAGGCGTTTGGCCGGGACAAAGAAGCATTGGGAACGGAAGTCTCGGTAGAAGTCACAGAAATTAAAACGCAGTCAACCGGATTAAATCCGGGAAGTCTAATTGTTACCGTTTCTTATCAGGGAGAGGAATACAGACTGCATGGGGTTCCCAGTAATGCCCATTTTGTTATGGAAAACAGTAAAAAATTGCACAGTACGGTAAGCGCAAAGCTGTACAACGGCAAGATGTATTATGATTCTACAAGTATTTATCTGCTGGCGGATAAGCTGTATTATGCGTCCCTGGCAGCAACCTTTCTTGTTTTTATTCTTATGATTGCGCCGGCTTTTGGGATAAAACTTAATGGAAGCTAGAAAAAAAGAGTACATTATGAATTGCAGCAGAGAACCTTTTTCCAAAAAGAGAATTACAATAATATAAGAAGCTCCCGCGCAGAAATGACTGTTCTGGGAAGAAAGGATAACGATATGAAATATGTAGTAGTACTGGGTGACGGTATGGCAGACGAGCCCATAGAAGCTCTGGGAGGCAAGACACCTTTAGCTTATGCCAAAACCCCGAATATGGATAAGTTGAGCAAAATGGCAGAGGTGGGAATGGTCCACACCATTCCCGACGGTATGAAACCCGGTTCCGACACAGCCAATCTGTCAGTAATGGGATATGACCCGAAGAAATATTATTCCGGACGTTCACCGCTGGAGGCGCTGAGTATCGGTGTTCCCATGAAAGATACGGATATTGCCATCCGTTGCAATATTGTTACACTCTCCGAGGAGGATGTTCCTTTCGAGGAGAGAACCATTATAGACCACAGTTCTTCTGAGATTAGTACCGAGGACTGTGCGGTTCTTCTTCGTGAGGTGGCAGCACAGCTTGCCGATGAAACCTATCAGTTTTATGTGGGAACTAGTTACCGCCACTGCCTCATCTGGGATAAAGGAAGTGTGGTGGAACTGACCCCTCCCCATGATGTGCTGGGGCAGGTCATCGGACAGTATCTTCCGGAAGACGCTGCACTTCGTGAGATGATGAAAAAAAGTTATGATATTTTAGTGAATCATCCCATTAATATAGAAAGAAAGAAAAAAGGCTTAAATCCTGCCAACTGCTGCTGGTTCTGGGGGGCAGGCACCAAACCCATGCTTTCTTCTTTTGAGGAAAAGACCGGTAAAAAAGGAATGATGGTATCCGCCGTGGATCTGCTCAAGGGTATCGCTGTAGGCGCCGGAATGGGCGTTGCACTGGTGGAAGGCGCAAACGGAGGTCTGCATACCAATTATGCGGGCAAGGTTGAGGCGGCGGTGGATGCCGTGACAAAACAGGGGTATGATTTTGCCTACATCCATGTGGAGGCTCCTGACGAGATGGGACACCAGGGCAGCATGGAGCGCAAGATTCAGGCAATCGAATACCTGGACAGCGAAGTAATCGGACCTGTTGTGGAGAAACTTGGTGCCGCAGGAGAGGACTTCCGCCTGCTGGTGCTGCCAGACCATCCCACACCCATTGCTGTGCGCACCCATACTTCTGACAACGTACCCTATATGCTCTACGACAGCACCAGCCCCCAGGAGCATACATGGAACTACAATGAAGAAGAAGGCCGCGCAAGCGGCAACTTCGTGGCAGAAGGCCACAAACTGATTGATAAGTTTTTACAGCTTTAGTTTTTGGATTTATATGGTTTTTTAACTGAATTTCAAAAAGTTGAAAGCAGGCTTGTTACCAGGCATGTGCTGCCTGCCGGAACCAGTGTGAACCAAATATATATTTTTTAATTAAGTTGCGTATGAGACGCAGAAATGAGGAGAGTTATGGCAAAGGTAGTAAAATTTGGAGGAAGCTCTCTTGCCAGCGCAGAGCAGTTTCAAAAAGTAGGCGATATCATTCGTGCGGATGCAGAGAGAAAATATGTGGTTCCCTCCGCACCGGGAAAAAGATACAGTGACGATACAAAAGTGACGGATATGCTCTATGCCTGCTATGAACTGGCAGAGCAGGATAAAGATTTTAAAGCAGCATTAAAGGCAATCAAAGCGCGGTATCAGGAGATTATCGACGGACTGGCGCTGACTTTAAGCCTGGAGGAAGAATTTAAAACCATAGAGAAGAATTTTAAGGCAAAAGCCGGGAGCAATTATGCGGCATCCCGGGGCGAATTTTTAAATGGAATTATTATGGCGAATTATCTGGGATATGATTTCATTGATTCCGCTACGGTAATCTTCTTTGATGAAAACGGAGATTTTGATGCGGGAAAGACCAATAAGGTTCTGTCCGCAAAGCTTGCCGAGTGCAAGTGTGCAGTGATTCCCGGATTTTATGGCGCAATGCCGGACGGAACCGTAAAAACCTTTTCCAGAGGTGGTTCCGATGTGACCGGGTCTATCGTGGCAAAGGCATGTAAGGCAGATGTCTATGAGAACTGGACCGATGTATCCGGTTTCCTGATTGCAGACCCCAGAATTATCAAGAATCCCAAAGGAATTGATGTGATTACTTACAGAGAACTGCGAGAACTGTCCTATATGGGTGCCACTGTCCTGCATGAGGATGCTATTTTTCCGGTACGCCAGGAAGGCATTCCCATCAATATCCGCAACACCAATGCGCCGGAAGACGAAGGCACCTGGATTGTGGGAAGCACCTGCCAGAAATCCAAGTATGTCATTACAGGCATTGCGGGCAAGAAAGGCTTCTGTTCTGTCAATATTGAAAAAGATATGATGAATTCCGAAATCGGGTTCGGACGTAAGGTATTGCAGGTGTTTGAAGAAAATGGAATTTCCTTTGAACATGTTCCCTCCGGCATTGATACCATGACCGTATTTGTGCATCAGGATGAATTTGTGCACAAAGAGCAGAAAGTGGTTGCAGGTCTGCACAGACTGGTTTCTCCGGATTCCATTGATATTGAATCCGATTTGGCGCTGATTGCCGTGGTGGGGCGCGGCATGAAATCCACCCGCGGAACGGCAGGCAGAATCTTCTCTGCGCTGGCACACAAGAATATTAATGTAAAAATGATAGACCAGGGTTCTTCTGAGCTTAACATTATTATCGGTGTGGCGAATGAGGACTTTGACGAGGCAATTAAAGCTATTTACGATATTTTTGTGGAGACCAGACTTTAAAACAGAAGATACAAAAAGCGCATGGGAATCCATATATAGTATGGATAAATAGGACAAATAAAATCAGACTTCCCGAAACCTTCTGTTTCGGGAAGTCTTTGCGCAGATGGGATTGGAGAATACTGGACAATAAGAAATGATAACGGGAAAGTTAACATAAAACCAGAAGCCGTAGTACTAAATGAGAAAAAACGCAGATTAGTACTATAAAAAACAAAGAAATCTAAATAGACATAGTACTAAATAGGGAAAAAGAGCAGATTAGTATGATGGAATGCGAGAAAAATAGGGAAGACATAGTACTAAATGGGAAAAAAGTGTTTATTAGTACTATGTAATGCTGGAAAACATAGAATGTCATGGTACTAAATCAGAAAAAGAGGCGAATTAGTACTATGGAATGCAAAAAAATCGGGAAGAACGTAGTACGAAAACAGGAAAAAGAGAATATCAGTATGATGAAACAGGAAAAGAGCTGAAAAGTTGTAGTACGAAACTGCAAAAATATGTACGTTAGTATGACACAATGCGAAATGCTTCATTAGGGAGCCGGCAGGTATGATAGGATGGGAACACT
>CAZRZM010000186.1:0-6108 GCA_964604575.1 uncultured Acetatifactor sp. | reverse complement strand
AAGTGTTGCTTTTCGGTGTTTCAGGAAGTGTTGCACTTACCTTGAAAATCTTGCCTTAATTTCCCGCAGCCTCTCCTCCACTGCTTTCTCCTGCCCCTGCGTTGTGGGGTGATAATATTCCCTGCCCCGCATGGATTCCGGCAGACATTCCATATGAGTCAATTTCTCCTCGGTATTATGGGCATACTCATAGCCCTCTCCATAGTGCAGTTCCTCCATCAATTTGGTTGGAGCATTCCGCAGCCTCAGTGGAACCGGCTCTGCTGTCCGGCTGCGGATATCCTGCTTGCATTCCTCACATGCCCGGTAGAGAGCATTGGATTTGGGTGCCATGGCAAGATAAGTCACCGCATGGGTCAGGTGGACATCACACTCCGGCACACCCAGAAAATGGCATGCCTGATACGCAGCCACCGCCACCTGCAGCGCCTGGCTGTCCGCCATTCCGATATCTTCGCTGGCAAAACGCACCAGTCTTCTGGCAATATAAAGAGGATTCTCACCACCCTCCAGCATACGAAGCATCCAGTAGATTGCCGCGTCCGGGTCGGAATTGCGCATGGACTTATGCAGTGCAGAAATAATATTATAATGTTCCTCCCCCGTCTTATCATAAAGCAGGGATTTTTTATTTATACACTGTTCCAGTCCCTGATTCGTCACAGTAATGCTGCCGTCACTGCCAATCTCACCGTTAATGACAGCCATCTCCAGTGTGTTTAGAGCCGTGCGCGCATCCCCATTGGAAAATACTGCAATCTCCTGAAGCTGTCTGTCCTCTATCTGTATGGTCTGGTTCCCAAATCCTTCCTTTGCTTCCAGCGCATGGTGTAAAAGTTTTACCAAATCCTCTGTCTCCAGAGCCTTCAGCACAAACACCTTACACCGCGATAAAAGCGCACTGTTAATTTCAAAAGAAGGATTTTCCGTGGTAGCGCCGATAAGTACAATACTCCCCTTCTCCACATAGGGCAGAAAGGCATCCTGCTGTGCTTTATTAAAGCGGTGAATCTCATCCACAAACAGCACCGTACGGATTCCCATCCGTCGGCTTTCCTCTGCCTTCTGCATCACCTCTTTTATCTCCTTGATGCCGCTGGTTACCGCACTGAAATTAATAAAAGCAGAACGGGTTCTTCCCGCTATAATACTTGCCAGCGTTGTCTTGCCCACTCCGGGAGGTCCCCAGAATATCATGGAAGATATCTGGTCTTTTTCGATTAACTGGCGCAGCATTTTCCCCTGACCCAGCAGATGCTGCTGTCCCACATAGGTATCCAGTGTGGCAGGACGCAGTCTGCTTGCCAGCGGCATACTTAAATCCGTTTCTTTTGTCTGCCCAAATTGTGTCTCTTCAAATAAAGAAAGTTGTTCCATTACATCCTCTCAGGTGCCTCAAAGCCCAATACATCAATACAAGTCTCCAATACATCCCTTGTCAGAACCAGCAGTGCAATCAGACCGGCACGTTTTGCCTCATCTTCTTCCCCGAGAATTTTAGTCTCATGATAAAAGTGATTAAAGGAATTTGCCAAATCATAAATATAGGCACAGACCTTATGGGGCGCAAGCTCCTCTGCCGCATTCTGCATCATGGAATGAAATTGGGACAACTGTATCATCAGTCCTTTTGCAGACTCATTTTCTGCCTTCTGCAACATGGCTGTCTTCCAGTCACCACCCTGCTCCACATATTTATTTAAAATGGATTTGATACGCACAATGGTATAGAGGATATAGGGCCCGGTATCTCCCTCAAAAGAGGTAAAACGGTCCATATCAAACACATAATCCTTGGATGCCTGATTGGACAAATCACCATATTTTAACGCAGCAACCGCCACAATTCCAGCCACATTCTGCGCTTCCTCCTCGGACATCTCGCGCCCTTCCTTGATTTTGCGGTACATTTCATCCCTGGTCTCCTGAATCAGCATCTCCAGACGCATAACTCCGCCGTCCCTGGTCTTAAAAGGCTTGCCGTCCCTGCCGTTCATAGTGCCAAAACCAATCCACTTTAACTCTGTATCCTCCTCCACAAGTCTGGTCTTGCGGGCGCAACGGAAAACCTGCTCAAAATATAAATCCTGGCGCTTATCGGTCACATAAATAATCTCGTCGGGATGATAAAGTTCCATACGCTCCATAATGGTAGCCAAATCCGTGGTATTATATAAAGATGCGCCATCTGACTTCAAAATCATACAGGGAGGCATCTCTTTCGTGTCGGTCTCTTCCTTCACATCCACCACCAGCGCACCGTCACTGATATAGGCATAACCGCCTTCCTTCATATATTTCACCATGTCGGGAATCCGGTCATGAACATCACTCTCACCTTTCCACAAATCAAACTCCACGTTCAGACTGGCATAATTTTTCTTCAAATCAGAAATTGATACATTCATAATATGTTTCCATAGAGCACGATATCCTCTCACACCGCTCTGCAGCTTGAAGGTTGCCTCCATGGCACGCGCTTTGTACGCCGCATCCTCCTTGGATTTTGCACTTGCCGCCGGATAAATCTGCTCCAGCTCCGATATGGTAAAAGGAGCCTCAGCCGGATACTCACCCTGAAAGTTATCATCAAAATACACCAAATCCGGCTGCGCATCCTGCACCCCGGTAATCACAAGCCCCATCTGTAATCCCCAGTCCCCCAGATGCACATCACCGATAACCTCATGTCCCACATAGCGGTTGATTCTCTTTATACTTTCTCCAATGACGGCAGAACGAATATGACCTACATGGAGTGGCTTTGCCACATTGGGTCCGCCGTAATCAATTAAAATTTTCTTCGGTCTGGCAGTCTTGTCCAGCCCAAATTTCTCGTCTTTTCTCATCTCCTGAATATACTGTAATAAAAATTCCTCTGACAGCTTTAAATTCAAAAAGCCGGGAGCCACAGCCACACTCTCTGAAAACACTTTGCTTCCTGCCAGTTTTGCCGCCACATCATTTGCAATCATAATGGGTGCCTTTTTATACAGTTTGGCACCCGCCATGGCGCCATTACACTGAAATTCACACAAATCCGGGCGGTTGGATACTGTCACTTTTCCCAGGGATTTATCATAGCCTGCATCCTCAAATGCTTTCTGCATTTCCTCTGTCAACATATCTAAAATTTTCTGCATTTTTCTATTTCCTCATTTTTTATTATCATTTTGCCGTCAACTCCCCTACGGCTATACTGTATTTAATGATACCGTAATTTCCCAAATCCTGCAATATAAAAATCTGATTCACCGGAAATGGCTGAGCTGTTACAAATGACTGTCACTGAACTGTCTTCATGGCCCGCTCCCGCTCTGCCTTGGAAAAAGCACATCCACAGTAGTCCTGTCTGTACAGCCCGTACTGTGCGGACAATTCAACAGAGCGCTTATATCCATTTTTCTTCTTAAAGTCCGAGGGCAGCCATGCCACACCCATTTCCTCTGACAGCCTCTGTCCAATCTCATTAATCTTCTGTGCATTTTTGAGTGGGCTGATTGTCAATGTGGTCGCGAAGTAATCAAAACCACCCTTTCTCGCTTCCTGTGCTGTCCGGCGCAGCCGTAAATCAAAACAGCGGAAACACCTTTCCCCACCTTCCGGGCAGCCCTCATATCCTTTTGCCAGCTCCATAAACAAAGCGGGCTCATAATCCCCCTCTATTATCCGGATAGGATATCCCTTTTTCTCCTGATTATAGAATACTATAAGACGCTTCTGCTCCTCCACCCGTTTCCGATACTCCAAAGAAGCCGAAATATTGGGATTGTAATAAAAAACCGTTATGGCAAAATATCTACACAAATACTCCAGACAATAACTGCTTCACGGCGCACAGCATATATGTAAAAAAAGAGTGGGCGGCGGATATGTATCCTCGTCCGCCACCTGCTCCAAAATTTTTTCCAGTTCTTTCTGGTAATTTATCTGATTCATCTACCTTTTCCTGTCTTATAATCTGTTTTTTCCAGATGATACCTCTGCCATACATATGTATGGAAATATTTGCTTCATCTATATACGATAGAAACCTGCACTTTGTCCGGGCACTGTAAAACTGCCGTCCATGCAGCGAACCTCCCCACCAAAGCTGTAGATTACTTCCTTCACCCTGATATCTGTTTTAAAAGAAGTCTCCCTGGCTGCCGGATTAATTACCACCAGAATTTTTTCTTCGCCCATACTTCTGATATAGGCAAAAGGATAGGCATCTTTTTCCACATAGACAAACTCAATTTCTCCGCGGCCAAGCAGTGCCGGATGTGCCTGGCGGATACCAATGAGCTTCTTTATCTCTGCCATCAGGGAATTTTCGTCCGCAAGCTGTGCTTCCACCGTCGGTCTGTCCACACTTTCATCCTGCTTAATATAAAGCCTGTCCTTGGGTGCCGAACTAAATCCTGCATTGGTGGAACTGTCCCACTGCATGGGAGAACGGGAACCGGTTCTCATATAACCGCCCTCCACAGAAGCCAGATTTTCCACATAACGCATACCAATTTCATCTCCATAATAGATAAACGGCGCTCCCGGCATGGACAGCAAAAAGGCAAATGCCACTTTCAATTCATCCCCATGTAAAAAGTAAGCCAGTCTGTGCATATCGTGATTACCTGATGGAATGCAAATCAAGCCTTTTTTCTCTGACTTCTCATAATTTTCCATATATTTGGCAACAAACTCGGAGATATCTCCTTTCCCTCTGCCCGAAAAATAAGGTTCTTCACAGCGGAACAAATCATTGTAATGGGAAGGTCCAAAGTGCAGCAGAAAATCCATATGGAAACCACCCTGCAGGGATTTATCCGGCTCTCCCCACTCAGATACGAAAGCTGCCTCCGGGAACTCCTCATCCAAAAAAGCCCTTACATTCTGCCACAAAGCAATGGTTCCTTTTCCTTCCTCGTCATTTTTTCACAAGGGAGCCCGCCATGTCCACCCGGAAACCGTCACATCCCATCCCCAGCCAGAAACGAATTACATTCTTCATTTCCTCCAGGGTTGCCTTCGGTCCATCCGCATCCATGGGCTGCTGCCACGGCTCCTCAACTTTATAAAAGCCATAATTCAATGCCGGCTGGTGGGAAAAGAAATTCACTGCACAGGCGCCGTCACGCTCGGAGATACCGCGAATGCACTCCATTCCTTTCGGAGAAAGAAATGCGTTATTGGTCCAGACATAGCGGTCCGTATACTCATTGCGTTCTGCCTTCATGGACTCCCGGAACCATGGATGTTCACTGGAGGTATGACCCGGCACCAAATCCAAAAGTACATGCAGGGAACGCTTGTGTGCCTCTTCAAACAACTGCTTTAAATCCTCATTCGTACCATAACGTGGCGCCACGCTGTAATAGTCCGACACATCATACCCTGCATCTCCAAAAGGCGAAGCAAAGCAGGGATTTATCCAGATGGCATTGCAGCCAAGTGATTTAATATAGTCCAATTTTTTGATGATTCCCTGTAAATCACCAATGCCGTCCCCATTCGTATCCAGAAAAGACTGTGGATAAATTTCATAAAAAACTGCGTTATCAAGCCATTTTGCCATAACAATCCTTCTTCCTTTCTCTTCTTTTTCTATACCAAGTATGCAAATCCGGCTCATAGGGTTGTCCGGTCTATTTCCAATATTTATCCATATACTTTTGCACATCTGCTTCCTTCAGATGAAACTTTTCCCTGATTTTCGCAGATACATCCTCCCTCGCGTTTCCCAGTTCGGCGCAGGATTCCACCATCAGCCCGATGGATTGCTCAATTCCTTTCTCTATTCCACTCTGCATCCCCATCTCAAATTCGTCCGCCCTGATTGCCTTCAGGGTCTCTTCCTCATTATATTCAAAGATACTCATGGGCACCATTATCCGCCTCCTTGTGTACAGGATCCCCCCTCCCAGCAGTTTCTCATATTCCCTTGACACATACTGCAGAAACCTCAGCGGCATGTTGGGGTTTACCGTGGACTGGTGCTCGTACAGATACAGATGGAAATCTGCGCTCCGTTTCTGTCCCTCCTGAATCCTATGCCAAAATAAAATGTGGTTCAAAAGCATAGAATCCAATTAATACCAGACAGAATGACTCTGACAGAACAAACAG
>CAZRZM010000185.1:0-6118 GCA_964604575.1 uncultured Acetatifactor sp. | reverse complement strand
GATTTCTTCTTTCTTCCTCTTGCATCTACTTTCACATCAGTAACAGCAATTACAATATAAATATCTGCTTCCTTACCGTTGGTAATAAAGCATTTAGAACCGTTCAGCACCCATTCCTCACCGTCTAAAACAGCTTTGGTCTGGCAGCCCTGTGCATCGGTACCTGCGCCTGGCTCTGTCAGTGCAAAAGCACCCAGCTTCTCGCCCTTAGCAAGGGGAGTCAGATATTTCTGTTTCTGCTCTTCTGTACCATAAGTCATAATTGGGTCACAGCACAGAGATGTATGTGCAGATACAATAACGCCGGTAGTGCCGCACACCTTGGACAATTCTTCTACACACATAATGTAAGTCAAAGGATCACAGCCCTGTCCGCCGTACTCCTTAGGAATTGGAATTCCCATGAATCCTATTTTCTGCATTTTTTCTACGGTTCCTCTTGGAAACTTCTCTGTCTCATCAACTTCCTGTGCAAGAGGCTTTACTTCATTTTCCGCAAACTCTTTGAAAAGAGTTCTCGCCATTTCATGTTTTTTATCTAAACCAAAATCCATGATTAATATTCCTCCATGTCATATTTTTTTTTGCAGAAGCCCAGCCGGAGACTGAACTTCTGCAATTTCACAAAATTAAATATCTGTCAGACGAAATTCTAATTCTTACTGAGCATCAACCGGTGTCTTTGTACGGTCTGCATTGTATACATAGAATCCCTTTCCGCTCTTAACACCAAGATTACCGCCGCGAACCATCTTACGAATAAGAGGACATGCACGGTACTTGCTGTCACCTGTCTCATTATAAAGAACATCCATAATAGCCAGACAAATATCCAGACCTACAAAGTCACCCAGCTCCAGGGGACCCATGGGAGGATTAGCACCCAGCTTCATGGCAGCATCAATACCTGCGATATCGGAAACACCTTCCATTTTGATGAAAGCAGCTTCGTTAATCATAGGAATCAGAATACGGTTTACCACAAACCCCGCTGCTTCATTTACCTGAACAGGAGTCTTGCCGATTTCTTCGGAAATTTTCTTGATGGTCTCAACAGTCTCTGCGGGAGTATTCACACCTGCAATTACCTCTACCAGTTTCATGCGGTCTGCAGGATTGAAGAAGTGCATACCAACCATAGGACGGTTTAATCCATTGCCAATCTCTGTGATGGAGAGACTGGAAGTATTGGATGCAAAGATACATTCGGGTTTTACAATCTTGTCCAGCTCGCCGAAAGTAGTTTTCTTAACTTCCATATTTTCAAATGCTGCTTCCACAATCAAATCGCAGTCTGCACAGAGATTCTCTTTCAGACCCGGTGTGATTTTTGCAAGGATGGCATCTACTGCCTCCTGGGTCATTTTTCCTTTTTCCACAAGTCTTGCATAACCTTTGGCAATTTTATCTTTTCCGCCGTCAGCCCACTCCTGCTTAATATCGCAGAGCGCAACCTCATATCCGTCAACCTGGGCAAATGCTTTTGCAATACCCTGTCCCATGGTACCAGCACCAATAATACCTACTTTCATTAAAAAGTACCTCCTTTAATATGTTGATTTTATTTATTTAAAAAAGCTTCTACCTTTCTTTTTTCCAGAAATGCAGCCATGCCCTCTTTCTGGTCATAACTCTCAAAGCAGTCGCCAAAGAGCTTCTCTTCGATTACGATAGCGGCATCCATATCCACATCCAGACCGTCATTGATAGCCTTCTTGCAGTTGCGGACAGCAATAGGCGCGTTCTTCGCAATACCTGCTGCCATTTTCTCTGCTGCGGGAAGTAATTCCTCCTGTGTATATACTGCGTTTACCAGACCGATTCTGTACGCCTCGTCTGCTTTGATATTGCGGGCGGTATAAATCATCTGCTTTGCCATTCCGGCGCCTACCAGACGGGCAAGTCTCTGTGTACCGCCAAAACCGGGAGTAATTCCCAGACCAACTTCAGGCTGTCCAAATACTGCGTTATCGGAACAGATTCTGATATCACAGCTCATGGAAATCTCACATCCGCCGCCCAGTGCAAATCCGTTTACGGCAGCAATGACAGGAATGGGAAAAGTCTCCAGCTTGCGGAATACATCATTTCCTTTCTTGCCGAATGCTTCACCTTCTGCCTTGGTCAGTGTGCTCATCTCACCGATATCAGCACCTGCAACAAAGGATTTCTGACCTGCACCCGTGAGAATCAGTGCTCTCACTTCATCCAGATTTACAGCATCCAGAGTCGCGTCCAGCTCGTCCAGAACGGTTGAATTCAAAGCATTCAGAGCTTTTTCGCGATTGATGGTAATAATTGCGTAATTACCTTTCTGCTCGTACAAAATATACTCCATGATAATCCTCCAAAATAATAATATACTTTTACATGGCAAGGAGAATACCTGCCGTCAGATGACTGTCAAGTATTCTCCGCACAGTTTCTATTCTAAATCTAGTCCTCGATTTTAACGATAGTGGAACAGCCCATACCGCCACCGATACACAGAGTAGCAAGACCGGTCTTGGCACCCTTCGCCTGCATCTCATGAAGCAGGGTAACAAGGATACGGCATCCGGAAGCTCCTACGGGGTGTCCCAGTGCAATAGCGCCACCGTTAGGATTGAGCTGCTTTGCAACGTCGATGCCAAGTTCTTTTCCTACTGCAACAGACTGTGCAGCAAATGCCTCATTAGCCTCGATGATATCGAAGTCCTCAATCTTCATGCCGGTCTTCTCCATAACCTTTCTGGTGGAGTAGACAGGACCAATACCCATAACCTCAGGACGGCAGCCTGCAAGAGCGCCGGCAACGAAGGTTGCCATGGGTTTCACACCAAGCTCTTTTGCTTTCTCTTCACTCATAACAACGATTGCTGCTGCGCCGTCGTTGATACCGGAAGCATTACCTGCGGTAACAAATCCGCCGGGATTGATTGTACGAAGCTTTGCAAGACCTTCTATAGTAGAGCCGGCTCTTGGACCTTCATCCGTATCAAATACAACGGTCTCTTTTTTCTTCTTAATCTCCACGGGAACGATTTCTGCCTTGAAAGCACCGGACTTCTGGGCAGCCTCAGCCTTCAACTGGCTGTTAAGGGCAAACTCATCCAGCTCTTCACGGGTAAGTCCCCATTCTTCGCAGATATTATCTGCGGTCTTAATCATATGGTAATCATTGAAAGCATCCCACAATGCGTCTTTAATCATGGTATCCACCAGAGTACCATTGTTCATTCTGTAACCGTAACGTGCCTGGGGAACAGCGTAAGGAGCCATGGACATGTTCTCCATACCACCTGCCACTACGATATCAGCATCACCCGCCATAATCATCTGGGCAGCCTGATTCACACAGTTCAGACCGGAACCACATACAACGTTCATGGTAACTGCGGGTACTTCGATAGGAAGACCTGCTTTGATGGATGCCTGACGTGCAACGTTCTGACCCTGGCCTGCCTGGATTACACAACCCATGTAAACCTGGTCAACAGCCTCGGGAGCAACGCCTGCTCTCTTCAGCGCTTCCTTGATAACGATAGCACCAAGCTCTACTACGGGAGTGGTGCTCAAGCTGCCGCCCATAGTACCGATTGCGGTACGGCAGGCTCCTGCTAATACTACTTTCTTTGCCATTTGCTTTTCCTCCAAATCAATGTAATTTTTTGATTGTTATTTTTTTATCATTGCCAGTAACCCCATTTTAACATAGGGCACATTCTTTTGCAATGGATTTAAAAATAAATTATGGCAATAGCGTGGGACACATGTTAGAATAAGTACCATAACGATTTGAGGAGAAAAAGTAAATGAAACTGTCCAACATCAAAACAAAACAGTCTGACATACATAAAACAAATTTTTCGGTTAAAAACACAATCCCATACATTCTCTTATTCTGTATCTTCGCTTTCACCCGCTTATGGGAACTGACACACCTGCCCATGGGACTCCATATTGATGAAGCGGGCACGGCATATGATGGTTTCTGTCTGGCAAATTTTGGTGTGGACAGATATTTAAAGTCCTGGCCCGTTTATTTTTTAAATTATGGAGGCGGACAGAATGCACTTTACACCTGGGTATGCGCCGTATTGTTCAAATTCTTTGGCTACTCTGTGGGAGTCCTCCGGTTTCCTGCTGTTTTTTCCTCTTTTCTGGCATTCTTTTTCGGCATGAAAATTATGAAAAAAATTCACCCTGAAAACCGTCTGCTTCCCCTTGCCACCGGTGCCCTTATCGCTGTCAGCCCCTGCTTAATCATGGCGGGACGCTTTGGTCTGGAGAGCAATCTGATGCTGGGATTTTCCACCATGTTTCTGTACTGTTTTCTCTGCGCACTGGAGAGCGGCAGGAAAATACACTATGTTCTGGCAGGAATCAGCGGTGGTCTGGTGCTCTATACCTATGCCCTTTCCTATATCATACTGCCTCTTTTCCTGGCAGTCTGCCTGATTTATACCATACGCACCCACAGGTTTTCCTTCACCAGATGGGCTGTTATGGCTGTTCCCATGGCAGTGCTGGCACTGCCCCTGATTCTGGTACAGATAGTCAATGCCTTTGATTTGCCGGAATTTCGTCTGGGTATTTTCACCATTACTAAATTTTCCATCTACCGGGTGAGTGAAATCAACCGGATTAGCCTGGGGCAGTTTTTGCAGGTACTGCGCAGTATTTTTGTGGGAGACTCCCTTCCTTATAATTCCATTGGCGGAATCTGGAATCTGTATTTTCCAACTGCCCTATTATGTGCTGCCGGCATTTTCCGTCTGGGTAAAAAAACAGTTGCTGCTGCAGGAAGCCGCACCTATCATCCCGGTGCACTGGTTTTATTCTGGTTTCTGTCCTCACTGCTGTTCTTAAGCCACATTGAAACCAATGTGAACAAGGTCAACGGCACTTTCGTCGTCACCATTATACTGGCAGCAGAGGGTGCGGGACTGTTATGTACCTATGCGCAGAAAGTGCTGAAAAAAGCATATATCATGCCCTTTGTGCTGTCACTGGTATATGCTTTGTGTTTCCTTCGTTTTTCTGTTTTCTATTTTGGCAGCTCCTACAAACAGCTTGCTCCTCTGGATTACTTCGACTGCACGGTTACAGAGGCTGTAAATTACATTAAAGAAGATGAGGAACTGCGAAACAGGACAACCTATATGGCGGAATCCGCCACTTACTTTGCGCTGAGTTCCCAAATTTCCCCTTATGAACTGGATACCTTCTATGCAGGCTCTTATACCGGTTCCTGCGGCAGCTATGTTTTTTCCACGCTGGGGGAGATTGAGGAATCTGCCAACTATATTGTCCGGGACATTTATGTAGATTACAGCGACGAGCTGCGGAATCTGGGATTTACGGAGATTCCCTATGAAGGATATTCCTTATTCTACCATAGGTAAGGTTTTCTCCGTTCCTTCGCTCTGTGGCATATCACTTTCCGGCAGTCTGTTCTTCGAAGCCTTATTTTCCCGGATTCTCTCCACTTGTGGGTCTATAATACTGCTTGTGCGAACCCACTCCTTGGTTCCTTCCACTTTGTGCACCGGCTGGGTATGCTTTGCCAGAAAACGAGTGAGGGCATAGATATCAATCCAGATTTCATTAATTGTTAATATACTCATACAAAATATCTTTTCCCTCTTCCAGTTCTTTGTCACATGCCTCACACAAATATTCATTTGTCTCAAAGAAAAGCCTTGTTTCCGAATCCCGCAAAAGTTTATAAATCTCCATACTTAGCAATTTTTTGTAAGCCGTCTCATAGCCTATGTTCTGTTTTTTCATTAAATGTTTCGTTAAAGCAACAACACACAGCCCTATTGTAGTTTCAATTGTGCTTTCATTCATTGACCTGCCTCCAATCAATTGCCTTTATATTTACAATAAGTCGGTCTGCCACTTCTTGTTTTCCTATAAAATATTGTATTCCCAGATTCTCTGTTTCCAGATTATTAAGCAATATTCTTTTGGCAGCATCCGAACCAACCTTTCCATATAATCCATCCCAATATGCTTTCAGGCATAAAGCTGTATCGTCATCTGCAGTCGGTCCAATCACCATATCATAGTCGTGTGGCATACCACCTTTTTCTCTGCACATCAAAACAAAATCAAGCCATTCTAAATCTGC
>CAZRZM010000184.1:0-6187 GCA_964604575.1 uncultured Acetatifactor sp. | reverse complement strand
TCTTGGAAAAGAAGCTGGTACTTATATCAGAGTATCGGGAACATCCAGACCCGCTGACGAAGCAATTTTAAAGGATTTGGAATTGCAGGGAACTCATCACTCTTTTGATGAGATGGTGTGTATAGAACAGAAATATGACACTGGTAAAGCTGAAAGACTGTGTTCTGCAATAAAAAGATACATGGTAGAAGCCGCCAAAACCAAAAGCGAAAAAGAGAAAGTAAAAGATGTTACAGTACAGAATCTAATCAATTGGGGTGTAATAAAAAACTTGGATGGAACACTGGTTCCAACGAATGCGTTTATTTTATTGACTGATAATACATTCCCCTTTGCAAAGATTCAGTGCGCTTTGTTTAAAGGTACAGAGAGAGTTATTTTTATTGATAAAAGAGATTTTGAAGGACCGCTTTATGAACAGATTGAAGCCGCCTATGAATTTGTCTTAAAGCATATTAATCTGGGTGCAAAAATAAGTGGGCTTATCAGAACCGATGCATACGAACTGCCGACAGAAGCTATCAGAGAGGCCATTGTAAATGCTACAACCCATAGAAATTTTCTGGATAAAGCATGTGTACAGGTAGCAGTATATGATGACAGAGTTGAGGTTACTTCTCCGGGAATGTTATACGGAGGACTTACGATAGAACAGATTAAAGAGGGTGGTTCTAAAATTCGTAATAGATGTATTGCAGAAGTATTCAGCAGGATGAGGATTATCGAAAGCTGGGGAACCGGAATTAAGAGAATGTTCAGCTCCTGCAGGGAATACGGCATCAGAGAACCGGAATTACTTGAGATTGGTGACAGCTTCAGAGTGAATCTATATAGACCTTCTTATAACGAAGCTCACCAAGGTTCACCAAAAAGTTCACCAAAAAGTTCACCAAAAAGTTCACCAAAAAGTTCACCAAAGAATATAAACAAGACACAGCAGAAAATTTTGAATATGATATTGGAAAGTCCAGAAATAACACAAGCAGCTATGGCTGAAAAACTTGATGTTACAACAAGGGCTGTAAAGAAAAATATAAAAGAGATGATTGACAAAGGATTCGTAGAACGTGTTGGTTCTGCCAGGAAGGGTTATTGGAAAATAAATGAACAAAAAAGTAATTAAAACATTAGAATTTGATAAAATATTATTCCTATTGGAGGAAAAAGCAGACTCCGAGCCGGGCAAGGCACTGTGCCGCGAACTTTTGCCTTCCACTGATTTGGAGGAAATACGTTTAAACCAGAGGGAGACAAAGGATGCCCTGACCCGTTTGTTTAAAATAGGAAACACCTCTTTTGGGAACAACAAGGATTTGGGATTTTCCATCCGTTCTCTGGAAATCGGCAGCAGTCTTTCTGCCGGAGAGCTTTTGAAAATTGCCGCTCTTCTGGATAATGTGAACCGCATCAAAACATATGGCAGAAAAGACAGGGAGGATGCTCCCGACGATAGTCTGGACGCTTATTTTGAGCAGCTCACTCCCCTGACCCAGCTTGCAAACGAAATCAGACGCTGCATTTTGTCAGAGGAAGAAATTGCCGATGATGCCAGCCCCAAATTAAAAAGCATCCGCCGCTCCAAATTACAGACCAACGAGAAAATCCACAGTCAGCTCACTTCCATGCTGAATGGCTCCCACCGCACCTATCTTCAGGATGCGGTGATTACTATGCGCAATAACCGTTACTGTATTCCCGTGAAAGCAGAATATAAGGGATATGTAGACGGTATGGTACACGACCAGTCTTCTACCGGTTCCACTTTCTTTATAGAACCTGCTGCTGTGGTAAACTTAAATAACCAGTTAAAAGAACTTGATTTGCAGGAAGAAGAAGAAATTACGGTTATTCTGTCAGAACTCAGTGTCCAGGCAGGACTTCATACCAAAGAGCTTTCCGTCAATACCAAAGTTATGACGAAACTGGATTTTATTTTCGCGAGGGCAAAGCTTGCCATAGAACAGAATGCCACCGAACCTATTTTTAATTCGGAGCACTATATTCATATTCGTAAAGGGCGCCATCCCTTGTTGGATAAGAAAAAAGTAGTTCCCATAGATATTCATCTGGGCAGAGATTTTGATTTGCTGATTATCACCGGACCAAACACCGGAGGCAAAACTGTATCCCTGAAAACCGTGGGGCTCTTTACCCTGATGGGGCAGGCGGGACTTCATATTCCGGCCTTGGACCGCTCAGAGCTTTCCATCTTTACAGAAGTTTATGCGGATATCGGCGACGAACAGAGTATTGAACAGAGTTTATCCACATTTTCTTCCCACATGACCAGCATTGTCCACATTCTGGCACACGCAGATGTTGATTCCCTATGTCTTTTTGATGAACTGGGCGCCGGTACGGACCCCACAGAGGGCGCTGCCCTCGCCATTGCCATCCTGAATCATCTGCATGACAAGGGCATACGGACCATGGCAACCACTCATTACAGCGAACTAAAGATTTATGCCCTTTCCACTTCCCATGTGGAAAATGCCTGCTGTGAATTTAATGTGGAAACCCTACAGCCCACTTATCGTCTGCTAATCGGTATTCCCGGCAAAAGTAACGCCTTTGCCATTAGTTCCAAGCTGGGGCTTTCCGATGAAATCATCAATGCTGCCAGAGAGCAAATCAGCAAGGAAGATGAAAGCTTTGAGGATGTTATTTCCGATTTGGAGCAAAGCCGCGTTACCATTGAAAAGGAACAGCGGGAGATAGCGCAGTATAAAGAGAAAATCCGCACACTTCAGGAACAGCTTCAAAAGAAAAATGAAAAAATCGACCAGTCAAAGGACCGCATTTTAAGAGAGGCCAATGAGAAGGCAAGAGAGATTCTGCAGGAAGCAAAAGAAATCGCCGACGAAACCATACGGGATTTCAACAAAGCAGGCAGCGGTACGGATATCAAAGAATTAGAGAAAAAACGCCAGAAGGTAAGAGACAAAATCAGTGAAAAAAATGAACGTCTTGCACTTGGCAAAAAAGAAAATAAACAGCCACAAAAGAAAACTATCGACCCTAAAAAATTAAAAAAAGGCGACAGCGTCAAGATTGTTTCCATGGGACTGAAAGGTACGGTAAACACGCTCCCGGATGCCAAAGGAAATCTGTTTGTACAGTGCGGCATTATGCGTACACAGACCAACATCCGTGACCTTGTGTATGTGGAGGAAGAAACGCTGACAACGCCTTCCCTCCAGCGGACCAATACCGGTAAAATCAAAATGTCCAAATCCATCTCTGTTTCCACAGAAATCAATCTTCTGGGAAGGACTGTGGATGAAGCCATTTCGGAACTGGACAAATATCTGGATGATGCTTATCTGGCGCATCTTCCCAGTGTACGCGTCGTACATGGCAAAGGTACCGGAGCTCTCAGAAACGCTGTCCACAGTCATTTGAAACGGCTGAAATATGTAAAGGAGTACCGTCTGGGCGAATATGGTGAGGGCGATGCCGGAGTAACGATTGTCACGTTTAAATAGACAGTTAGAACAGATGTAAAAAAGGAGTTTATAAATGGTAAGTAAACAAAAAATTCTCATCGTGGATGATGACAACAATATCGCAGAACTGGTTTCTCTATACCTTACAAAGGAGTGTTTTGAAACCATGATTGTCAATGACGGAGAATCTGTCATGCCTGTCATGGAAACCTTTGAGCCTAATCTGATTCTTTTGGATTTGATGCTACCGGGTATTGACGGCTACCAGGTATGCCGCGAAGTCCGCGCCAAATATTCTGTGCCTATTATTATGCTTTCCGCCAAAGGCGAAGTGTTTGACAAGGTTCTGGGACTGGAGCTGGGAGCTGACGACTATATTGAGAAACCTTTTGATTCCAAAGAGCTGGTAGCCCGCGCCAAGGCAGTTTTACGACGCTATAAGCCCGTCGCTGCTGTGTCCGAGGTATCCACAGATAAATGTGTAGAATATCAGGATTTGTCCATCAACCTCACGAATTATTCTGTTATTTACATGGGACAGACAGTGGAGATGCCTCCCAAGGAGCTGGAACTCTTATATTTTCTTGCCGCCTCTCCCAACCATGTATTTACCAGGGAACAGCTTCTGGACCAGATATGGGGCTACGAATATATCGGGGACACCCGTACCGTCGACGTACATATCAAACGTCTCCGCGAGAAAATAAAAGACCATGCCAACTGGAAAATCACTACCATATGGGGCATTGGCTACAAATTTGAGGTGCGTAATTAGCTCATGAGAAAAACATTATATTTAAAATTTGTGCTGGCATATTTCATATTTGGTGTATTCGGATTTATTATTATCACAACCTTTGTGCCAAACATGACAAGAGAGCATCTAATTCGGGAAAAAGCACAGAATTTATATTCCGAAGCCACCCTGATTGCAAACTCTTATGCCAGTGGACTTTATACCAGCGAAACCAGTCTGGAGGTTGTAAAAACACAGTTGGATTCCCTGGCTATTTACCTAAATTCCACTATCCGTATCATCAATCCCTCCGGGCGTCTGGTTCTGGAAACAAACACGCCACTGAATGTAGAAGAAGCTGTGGTAATTGAAAATTTTGATCCTACCATTACCAGTGGTTCCTATTACACCATAGGAAATTTTTTTGATAATTTTGATACCGATGTCTTAAGTGTATTTGCACCCATCACTACCAATTATAAAGTAAAAGGCTATGTGGTAATACACAGTGATATGACAGATATCGAAGAATCCAGCAACAGTCTGCTGAATATTTCTTATATTACATTGATTATTTTGTTTCTGCTGTCCATCATTATTTTGATATTTTTCACAGAGATTGTTTATATTCCTCTCCGTAAAATTACCTATGCAACAGAACAGTATGCTTCCGGCAATATGCACTATGAATTTCAGGTGGATAGTGAGGATGAAATAGGCTATCTCGCCGCCTGCCTAAATTTTATGGCAAGTGAAATTGCCCGCTCTGAAGACGACCAGAAAAAATTTGTGGCAAATGTATCCCATGATTTCCGCTCCCCCTTAACCTCCATACGGGGATATCTGGAGGCAATGATTGACGGAACCATCCCGCCGGAAATGTATGACAAATACCTGAATATCGTGTTGAATGAAACAGAACGCCTTACCAAACTGACAAACAGCCTTCTGGTTCTCAATAACTTAAATACCAAGGGAATGCTTCTGGATAAAACGGACTTCGATATCAATCAGGTAATCCGCAATACGGCAGCTTCCTTTGAGGGAACCTGCAAACAGAAAACCATTGCCATTGAAGTAGTGCTCACCGGAGATGTGATGTATGTCAATGCAGACATGGGCAAAATCCAGCAGGTTCTCTACAATTTAATCGACAATGCCATCAAATTCAGCCACCACAATTCTGTGATACGAATTGAAACATCAGAAAAGAAAAACAAGCTCTTTATTTCTGTAAAAGACACCGGAATCGGTATTCCAAAAGAAGACCAGAAGCTTATCTGGGACAGATTCTACAAATCCGATTCTTCCCGCGGCAAAGATAAAAAAGGAACCGGACTGGGATTAGCCATTGTAAAAGAAATCATTAATGCCCATAACGAGCATATTAATGTTATCAGTACAGAGGGAGTGGGTACGGAATTTATTTTCTCCCTGCCCCATTCCAACAAAGATGACGAGGAAGACTAATCCTCGTCATTTTTTACCTAATTTCCACTATTCCATATTCATAAGCATTTCCCTGCTTCCCCACCCTCGTTACAATTTCAAGATGGTATAGAATATTTAAAACGGTCTGCGCTGATTTTACAGGAATATGTGCCGCCTTTGCAAAATCCCTGGTGGTAAAAGGTTCTTCCAAATCGGCGGGAACAAACTGCATATAGTCCTGGGTACAGGTAATATCAATCTCCTCCACCAGTTCGGTAGGAATACGGTCAAAACGGCTGGAGCCTTTTTTTCTGTCCCTGCTCCATCCATTCAACAGCCGGTACTCCTCCATATCCAGTAACACCAGCTTCAACCGGATATTGGGGTCTTTCAAAAACATCTTAATTTTGTATAGCTCCCTGAATGCCACATAAGGATTTCCTTTTGCAGGAGACTTGCGCTTTTTGCTTAACTCCCCGCTCTCCTCATCAATCCAGATAAGCCACTTCTCTCTGGGGATGGGATATACAATGGTAACCGGATATAAGGGCAGGAATGTACTTAACTTATCCCT
>CAZRZM010000183.1:0-6203 GCA_964604575.1 uncultured Acetatifactor sp. | reverse complement strand
AAGAGTTCTATATATCGTAATGCACCTCTTTTTTCTATGTTTGGCGTTGGCGATTATTCCTATTCGCAGTATAAGGTAGGGGTCAGTGGCTTTTATAAGCAGCCTTTATTCTCTGTTTTATACTCAGATGACGGAAAACCTGTTATGACAGATGATACAAGCTATTTTCTATGCTTTGAATGCTATGATATGGCATATGTAGCCATGCTTTTATTGAATTCGAAAAAAGTACAAAGATTTTTAACAAGAATTGCTTTTCTTGATGCCAAAAGACCCTATACAAAAAAAATCCTTGAACGTATTGATTTTGAGAAAATAGTTGATTGTTTGTCTATTAATGAACTTGAACAGACGGAGCAGGATTTGCAGTTGGCTGATTATGTTACCAGTTCCATGTATGAGGATTTTAGAACTTTGCTTCAAATTGGACAATTGAGATTTGCCTGAAATGTATTTCAAATGAACTACCCCACAGTTCTGCTGCGGGGTAGTTCATTAATAGAATAATACTTGACATTGGAGGGATGGTTCGTTATACTACAGAAAGATTTAGTATGCTACTATGGTAATTCGATACCACGCCACAGTGTTAAAGTGAAAGGCAGTGTAAAAAGATTTGATTATAGAGCCGTTTGTGCGGCGGAATGTGAGGAAAAATGAATAACATATTATTACATACGCCGGAAGGCGTCCGGGACATTTACGGCAGAGAATATACGAATAAGCTGTACATAGAGAACAAACTGCATAAAATCATTGCTTCCTATGGATACGAGGATATCCAGACTCCCACCTTTGAGTTTTTTGATGTATTTTCCAAAGAAGTGGGCACCACCCCCAGCAAGGAGCTGTACAAGTTTTTTGATAAAGAGGGGAATACGCTGGTACTGCGTCCTGATTTCACACCCTCCATTGCCCGCTGTGCAGCCAAGTATTTTATGGAAGAACAGGTTCCCATCCGTTTCAGTTATCAGGGAAATACCTTTACCAATACTTCTAATCTGCAGGGCAAATTAAAGGAAGTCACCCAGATGGGGGCAGAGCTGATTAACGATACTTCCGTGGAAGCAGACGCAGAGATGATTAGTCTTGTGATTGCCGCCCTCAAAAGTACCGGACTGGAACGTTTTCAGGTCAGCATCGGGCAGGTGGAATACTTTAAAGGACTTTGTGAGGAAGCCGGGCTGGATGAAGAGACAGAGATGGATTTACGCGCCTGCATATCGGGCAAAAATTATTTTGCCGCCCAGGAATTAATTCAGGAGCGCAATGTGCCGGAGCCTTACCGGGAAATCCTTCTAAAGGCGGCAGATATGTTTGGTAATATGACTTCTCTATCAGAAGCCAGGGAAATGGTTCATAATGCCCGGTCTACAGCCGCCATCGAGAGACTTGAGAATCTGTATGAAGTCTTAAAGCTTTACGGTGTGGAACAGTATGTCTCTTTCGACCTTGGAATGTTGAGCAAATACAATTATTACACAGGTGTCATTTTCCGGGCTTATACTTATGGTGTGGGAAATGCGGTGGTTAAAGGCGGCAGATATGACAATCTTTTGAAACACTTTGGAAAACCGGCTCCCGCAACGGGATTTGTGATTGTCCTTGATGATTTACTGGAAGCCTTATCCCGCCAGAAAGTAACCCTGCCGGAGCAGGAAAGTCCCCTTCAGATTTATTATAACAGCAGTAATTTTGCACAGAAGCTGGAAGAGGTGCAGAAAATGAGAGAGCAGGGACATTCCGTGGCATTGCTGCCGGAACAGGAGGCCTGAGAAAACTTCCAATATCAAAACAGAAATGAGGAACGTCATGAGTGAAGAAAGATATTTAACCTTTGCCCTGGGAAAGGGACGTCTTGCCCATAAAACACTGGAGCTGCTGGAACAGATTGGTATTACCTGCGAGGAGATGAAGGATAAAAGCTCCCGTAAGCTTATTTTTGTAAACGAAGAATTAAACTTACGTTTCTTTCTGTCCAAAGGTCCCGATGTGCCCACATATGTGGAGTATGGCGCCGCAGACATCGGCGTGGTGGGCAGAGATACCATTATTGAAGAAAACAGAAATGTCTACGAGGTTCTGGATTTGGGATTTGGCAGGTGCCGTATGTGTGTCTGTGGTCCTGCTTCAGCGAAAGAGCTGTTACAACACCATGAAAGAATCCGGGTGGCAAGCAAATACCCCAATATTGCAAAGGACTATTTTTACAATAAAAAGCATCAGACCGTGGATATTATTAAACTCAACGGCTCCGTGGAATTAGGTCCCCTGGTGGAGCTTTCCGATGTGATTGTGGATATTGTGGAGACCGGCTCCACGCTGCGGGAGAACGGTCTGGAGGTTTTGGAGGAAATCTGTCCTCTGTCCGCCAGAATGATAGTAAATCCGGTGAGTATGCAGATGGAAACGGAACGCATCAAAACACTGATTACCCGAATCAGACAGCAGTTGGAACAGGCGTAACACAATAGTATATCCTATAGCAGCATATAACAGAAAGAAATATAGTGGAAAGGTATGGTGGCAGACCCATGAGAATAGTATCTTTAACAAAAGAATCAAAGAAAAGTATCTTGGATGATTTATTGAAAAGAAGCCCTAATAATTATTCCCAATATGAGGCAACCGTCAATGAGATTATTGAAAACGTTAAAAAAGATGGCGATAGGGCAGTTTTTGATTATACCCTGAAATTCGACAAATTTGCTTTAACTTCTGAGAATATCAAAGTAAGCAGGCAGGAGATAGAAGAGGCATACACAAAACTGGATGTGAAACTTGTGAATGTCATCAGACAGTCCGCGGAAAACATTCGTGCCTTCCATGCGAAGCAGCTTAGAAACAGTTGGTTTGATTCCAAGGAGGACGGCACCATTCTGGGTATGAAAATCACTCCCATTGCCAGAGCAGGTGTCTATGTGCCCGGCGGCAAGGCTGCCTATCCCTCCAGTGTGCTGATGAATGTGATTCCTGCCAAAGTGGCGGGTGTGGGTGAAATTGTCATGACGACACCGCCCGGAGCAGATGGACATATCAATCCCGGAACTCTGGTTGCCGCAGATATTGCAGGGGTGGATACCATTTATAAAATAGGCGGCGCCCAGGCCATTGCGGCTCTTGCTTTCGGAACGGACTCTGTGCCTAAAGTGGACAAAATCACAGGTCCCGGCAATATTTTCGTTGCACTGGCAAAAAAGGCTGTTTACGGATATGTGAGCATTGACTCTATTGCAGGACCCAGTGAAATTCTTGTTCTTGCGGATGAGACTGCCAATGCCCGTTATGTGGCGGCAGACATGCTTTCCCAGGCAGAGCATGATGAACTTGCCAGTGCTATTCTGATAACCACCTCAAAGGAACTGGCAGAGAAAGTCAGCACCGAAGTGGACGGGTTTGTAAAAGTCCTCTCCAGGGCTGATATTATTCAGAAATCCCTGGATAATTACGGCTATATTCTTCTGGCGGAGACTATGGAGGATGCCATAGACGCAGCCAATGAGATTGCTTCGGAACACCTTGAGATTTTAACGAAGAATCCTTTTGATACCATGACCCGTATCAAAAATGCCGGTGCCATTTTCATGGGTGAATACGCATCGGAGCCGCTGGGCGATTATTTTGCAGGTCCCAACCACATTTTACCGACCAACGGAACTGCCAAATTCTTTTCGCCGGTGAATGTGGATGATTTCATCAAAAAGACCAGTATTATCTCTTATTCGGAGCAGGCGCTTGAAAAGATACATGAACAGATTGAACTATTTGCGGAAAGTGAAGGCTTGACCGCACACGCAAACAGTATTAAAGTAAGATTTGAACAATAAGATAAAAAATAAAAGGGGGTATTATTTATGGCACGACGTATTGCACGTATGGAACGTACCACAGCAGAGACAGAGGTTGTATTGGAGATAGACTTAGACGGCTCAGGAATCACTGAGATACAGACCGGAATCGGTTTTCTGGACCATATGCTGGAGAGTTTCTGCCGACATGGATTTTTTGATTTGAATTGTGATGTGAATGGTGATTTGCTTGTAGACAGCCACCACACGGCGGAGGATACCGGCATTGTAATAGGGCAGGCAATCAAAGAAGCGCTGGGTGACAAAAAAGGAATCCGCAGATTTGGACACTGTATCATCCCCATGGATGATGTCCTTGCACTCTGCGCCGTTGATTTGGGTGGACGTCCCTATTTTAGTTTTGACTGTGAATTTACCGTTCCCAGAATAGGAGCCATGGATACGGAACTTGTGAAAGAATTCTTTTATGCCCTGACCTATAATGCAGGTATGAATCTTCATCTTAAGATACTTGCAGGGGAAAATAACCATCATAAGGTTGAAGCAATGTTTAAAGCCTTTGCCAAAGCGCTTGATATGGCGATTAGCTATGAGGAACGTCTTTCCGATGAGGTTATGAGCACGAAAGGAAAACTGTAAGCGCGCACACGCCCAAACTTGAAATGCACGAAAAGCATGTGCGCATGGAGGTAAAAATGATTATCAAAAAATTTGTTCCCTGTATTTATCTATATCATGGACATGCAGTGAGGAGTCTGACAGATACCTCTGTTGTGGAGACAGACCCGCTGCGTCTGGTTCATTCCTATAATGAAAATAATGCGGATGAGCTGATTGTATTTGATATGTCAGAAGGTGATATGGAGCATGAGGCATCCCTGGACATGATGAAGGAAATATGCGCGGTGGCAGAGATGGATGTTATCGGTGCAGGATGTGTGAAACGTATGGAGGACATCAAAAAAATCCTTTATACCGGATGTAAGAAGGCAGTACTGGATTATGAACTGGAATCCAATATTGCCATTACAGAAGAAGTTTCCCTGAAATTCGGAAAGGATAAAATTCTTGTTTCCTACAATGACCCTCAGGTTATTTCTGAAAACGTGGAGCTGCTTGAAAAATATGTGTCCTGTCTGGTATTAATGAATCCCCACCAGATTCGGGAAACCATAGAAATCACTAAGCTTCCCATGCTTGTACAGATTAACCGGATTGCACTGAATAAGCTGATTGAGATTCTTTCTTATGACTTAGTATGTGGCGTCACCGGCAATACCATCAATGATAATGTCAGGGAAATCCTCTCCTTAAAGGAACTCTGTAAGGAAAATGACATTTTGGTAGAAAGCTTTCAGGCGGCTTATAAATGGGCTGACTTTAAGCTCAATTCCGATGGCATGATTCCTGTTATAGTTCAGGATTACCGGACAAACGAAGTTCTGATGATGGCTTATATGAACGAAGAAGCATACGAATCCACCATCAGAACGGGTAAAATGACCTACTACAGCAGAAGCAGGCAACAGCTCTGGCTGAAGGGGGAAACCAGCGGTCATTTCCAATATGTAAAAAGCCTTACTGCGGACTGTGATATGGACACCATTCTTGCAAAAGTATCCCAGGTGGGTGTTGCATGTCATACCGGAGCCAGAAGTTGCTTCTTTAACGAAATTATCAAAAAAGAGTATCAGGAGAGTTCTAATCCCCTTCAGGTATTTGAAGAAGTCTTTGACGTTATCAAGGACCGTAAAATACATCCCAAGGAAGGCTCCTATACCAATTACTTATTTGATAAAGGAATTGATAAAATCCTGAAAAAACTGGGGGAGGAAGCAACCGAAATCGTGATTGCCGCCAAAAATCCCAATGCCAATGAGATAAAATACGAAATCAGCGATTTTCTCTATCACATGATGGTATTGATGGCCCAAAAGGATGTGACATGGGAGGAAATCACTACGGAGCTTGCAAACCGGTAGCATCTGCGCTGTTGGCAAGCCAGTTTTCCATATCCTCACTGACATCCTGGGAAATTACTGCGGATATAGTATCGGTATCCCATCCAAATATAGACATCCCCATACTGTCACAGACAATAAATACTGCTGCAAGAATCACTGCAAGAATCAGCCTGATGCGCGAATGTAGGAATACCCCTTCCGTATCAGGTATTGTTGTGTCCGTATTCCGGATATACCCGTCTTCCATATCATAACTGCGGCTGGACGTCCGCCCATACAATATCTGTTCCCTGTTTGTCAGGTCATACTGATTCTTATGATACTGGTTTTTTACCTGCCGCACCAACTGCAACTTGTTTTCCACTGAAAGTTCACTCATATTAATCTCCATTCCGCCGCCTTTGGCTGGCGGCACAAATAGTAATGAAAG
>CAZRZM010000182.1:0-6257 GCA_964604575.1 uncultured Acetatifactor sp. | reverse complement strand
AAGTGTTGCTTTTCGGTGTTTCAGGAAGTGTTGCACTTACCTTGAAAATCTTGCTGTTTTACGGGGGAGGTGCTGTGAGGGGTCTTCTGGCATCAGGCGAAAGTTGCGGATGGGAGTTTTCTAACCGGGCAAACGAAGATTACTGCATGTTACGGTCGGCGGCCAGAGGCATCCATGCCTCAAGCCGCCTAACTTGCCGATTGCGCATTCATGCGCAATTTTCCATGCGCAAGTTCCCTTGTCTCACAATTGCCCTGTAAGAAAAATCACCATCCTCCACAACGCCTGATGCCAGAAGCCCCCTCACAGCACCTCAGTTCCCGCATAACAAATTCTTCAAAAAGCTACCGCCCCTCTTTCTCTACTTTACCAAAATACAAAAAAACACCTGCCTTTATCCGACAAGTGTTCTCATAATCTTTGAATCTTTTCCAAACCGTTTTCTTCTAAAAAATCATCCAATAAATCAAAGAAAACCTCTATAGCCTCTTTCCCTTCTGAAACGTGCTGCAAAATAACGTTATCATAACCCATAGTGCCAGGGTAAAGTCCATATTTTTTTAGTGCAAATTCATGAAATTCTTCTGGAATAATACAACATTGCCTATCCAAATCATGGTTTCGTAAAGCTCCTCTATATCCGTCAAAAAAAGCTCTTAACTTGGATAGCGAAAATTCCCCTATAAACATTCCTGGTCTGCTTCGTACCGCACTCAACAATATCCTCTCTTTAGGAGATATATCCATTATTCCACCTGCCATATCATCATCTCCTCGTATAACTTCTCCCTATCCGCACCCCGAATATCCAAAATGCCCGGAATGTGGTTCAAGGGTGAAACGCCGCCCTGCATAATGTCACACAAAAATACAGTCCGGCGCTTCACCCGGCACCATCTCATCCGGCAGCCACTCCTTACTCCTGCTCCTCCGTCGTAATAGCAAAAGCAATATTCGTGGCATGGTCGGAAACTCTCTCAAGACCCGATACAATATCCGAGAAAATCATTCCCGCCTCCGGTGTACATTCTCCTCTGGTAAGACGTTCCACATGAGTCTTCTGCAGTTCACGCTCCTTGGCGTCCACCATATCCTCCAAATCCACAATCTCCTGCATATGACGTTCATCACTTCGTACAAACATATCAATGGCATACTGGATAATTTTATTAACCATATCCAGCATTTCACCCAGCTCACGCTGTGCCTGCTTACTGATATTGACACCCGTTTCCTTGCGCTGTCTCGCGGCATCTGCCACATTTTCCGCATGGTCGCCAATGCGCTCAATATCATTTACTACATGGAACAGGGCGCCGATGCTCTTCAAATCCTCAATCGGCAGGGTGCTCTGGTTAATTTTTACCAGATAATCCGTAATGGCATGATTCAGGAAATTGATATTCTTTTCCACCTCATAAACTTCCTCAATATCTTCTTCATCCAAAGTGATGAGGGCATTCATCGCACGGTTTAAGTTCTCGCTGGCTAAAGATGCCATTCTCTCCAGTTCTTTGATGACTCCAACCACTGCTGTGGCAGGATTAAATACCACCTTATCACCAATATATTTAAGCTGGTAACTTTCCCTGTAACTGATTTTCTTGTCCTCACCGGGCACACAGACAGTAGCCAGTTTCACAATCCAATTAGAAAATGGGAATAAAACAATTACCTGGACAATTTTAATAATCGTATGCGCATTTGCCACAAATCGTCCATTATCAGGGGAAATAACTGAAATCATGTTCACCACCGGCTCCATGGCAAGCAGTAACACTATGTAAATCAAAACCGTACCAATCACGTTGAACCAAAAATGAATCAGCGCTGCACGTTTTGCATCCTTTTTACCCGAAAGAGACGCCAGAAGCGCGGTAGTGCAGGCGCCAATATTACATCCAAGAATAATAAACAGACAGATAGGAAGCTCCAGCAGGTTCTGGTTTGCCATCAGAAGCACGATACTGACCGTTACGGAAGAACTTTGTATAATGGAAGTAAGTACCACACCGGCAAGTGTGGCAAGAAAAGGATTCGTCAGACTTCCCAGAAGTTCCACCACTCCGGGGTCATTACGCATATCTGCCATGGCACTGGACATGGTTTTCAGACCAAGAAACAGAACACCAAAGCCAATGACAATTCCTGCCGCCTGTCTGACATTCTCTTTCTTACAGAACATAGCCACTAAAACACCGGCCAGCAAAATAACCGGAGCTGCTTCCGACAGATTAAAAGACACCAACTGGGAAGTAATCGTGGTACCGATATTGGCGCCAAATATCACTCCCGCAGCCTGAAAAAGATTCATCAGACCTGCGTTTACAAAACTGACTACCATCGCCGTACAGGCCGAGGAGGACTGAATAATTCCGGTAAAAACAATACCTACAAGCATTCCCATAAACCGGTTTGTGGTGAAAATTTCCAGAATACGCCTGAGCTTTGCACCTGCAACCTTTTCAATGGAATCGCTCATAAACTGCATACCGTACAAAAACAGACCCAGGCCACCCGCCATCGTCAATATCACAACACTCGCACTCATTCTTATATTCCCTTCACTTTTGTAACATACATTATTTATTCTACGAGAAAAAATGGGAAGATACAATATCTATTTTACACAGATTTTATTTGCATTTTACAGATTCTTTACTGATATATTTCTATATCAGGTTTCCTGCCTTCCTCTCTGCCATACAGCTCCGTCCCTGATATCCTCCTCAAGCTGTGCCGCGAGTGCCTCCAGTCCGGGAAACTGATGCTCCGGTCTTTTATATCTATATAGATAAATCTCTATCTGTTCGCCATAAATCTCTTTGTCAAAATCATACAGATAAGACTCCACACCCATGACCTGCTCATCCGTGACAGTGGGCTTACAGCCCACATTGCTGATAGCATTATATCTTCTGCCGCCATAAAAAACCTCGGAATAATAGACACCATTAGGTGGCAGCAGTTTGGACTCTGGCGGTATTACATTGACTGTGGGGAAGCCAAGGGTTCTGCCAATACGGTTTCCATGGACCACTGCTCCACTAATCATGTAGGGCATACCGAGAAATTTTTCCACCACATCCATGGCTCCTTTTTCCACCTTGTCCCGGATGTAGGTGGAACTCACCTCAATTCCCTCTACGGCAACTTTTTCTATAATATTTACCGTAAATTCCAGCTCTGGCGCCATTTTCTGCAGAAGCGCCGCATTCCCCGCCCCTCCTGCGCCAAAGGACAAATCCGTACCCGCAGCAATATACCGGGCATTCATCTGCCCACATAAGATATCCTGCACAAAACTCTCCGGTGTGACCGCCGCAGTTTCTTTTGTCAGGGGAAATTCTATCAAAATATCAATCCCCATTTTTTCAAACAAAAGCCGCTTTTCCTCTCTGGTAGATAATTCCTTTCCGTCGGAAATCCCAAACAGCACCGCCGGAGCCGGGTCAAAAGTAAACACACAGGCTGCCAGCCCTTCTCTCTTCCTCTCTACAATTTCTTCCAGCAGTCTTCTGTGTCCCAGATGTACACCGTCAAATTTGCCGATTGCCACCGCAGTGGGAAGTTCCAATTCAAATTCTGTTGTTCCTATGATAATTTCCAATTTTCCATCAGCCTCTCTTAGCTTCCTCTAAAAACATCTTTATAGGCTTGTACCATCCGCGCCCGTTTTCATAGGCATAAATTCCTGCAAATTTTCCCTCTTCCCAATATATTTTTACCCACTGTCCCTCAGGAAACACTTTGTTTTCCAGAGTCTGTCCGGGAAAAAGGGAATTACCGTTATCCAGTAATCTATGAAATTCCTGCTTTACATGCAGGGCAGGAAAATTCTCAAAAACACTTTCTACAGGCAGCAGTACATTCTCCAGTCTGTCCTCCCCGGCAAGCGTTTCCAGTTCCCCCAGCGTCACCGCATCCTTCAACAGAAACTTTCCCACCCGGGTACGAATGAGACTCTGCATGGTCCCGCCACATCCAAGGCGTGTGCCGATATCTGCGCACAGCGTACGGATATAAGTTCCTTTGGAACAGACCACTCTCATTTTTACCACCGGCAGTTTCTGCTCCAGTATTTCTATCTCGTGGATAATCACCTCTCTGGCGTCCCGTTCTACTTCTTTTCCGGCCCTCGCCAGCTCATAAAGCCTTTTGCCGTCCACTTTTATCGCGGAATACATGGGCGGAACCTGCATATAACTGCCCTGAAAGGAAGAAACCGCCTGCTCCACTTCCGCTTCGGTAATATTCACTGTTTTTTCTGAAAGTACTCTTCCGGTGGCGTCCTGGGTATCGGTCTCCACTCCCAGCAGAAGCTCTGTCACATACTCCTTATCCTTGTCGGTAAGCATATCGCAAAGCTTGGTTCCACTGCCCAGACATACAGGAAGCACCCCTGTCGCCTCAGGGTCAAGCGTACCGGTATGTCCTATTTTCTTCTGTTTACAGATGCCCCGCATTTTCGCCACAACATCTGCGGAAGTGTATCCGGCTTCTTTATGTATGATAATGATTCCATTCAACATGTCATCTGCTTCCCCTATTCTCCGATTTGCTCCGCGATATGTTTGGACAGATTATTGACACAGTCATGGAAAGTACCCTTCATGGTACACCCCGCCGCGCGCATATGTCCGCCACCGCCAAAATAGGAGGCAACCTTCGCCACGTCCACATTTTCATTGGAGCGCAGACTCACCTTATACTCCAGCACACCCGTCCCATAAAGGAAAATAGCACAGTCCACACCTTTAATATTGCGCAACTGGTTGACAATACCTTCAAAGTCTTTCGGCTCCACCTGATAAAAATCCATGGTTTTGCGCTCAATGACACTGACAATACATCTGCCGTTAAAAAAACGAATGCTTTCCATCAGGGCACGTCCCATAATCTGTGCCTGCAGATAGGTCTTCTGGTAAAAAGTCTCCTCGATTAATCTGGGAAAATTAAATCCGAAGCTGATTAAATCTGCCGCTTTCCTTAAGGTATCCGGCGTGGTGTTGGAATACTGGAACACCCCGGTATCATGAATCATGCCAATATAAATCGCCATTGCCATATCCTGGTCCAACTGCTCCCTGTCCATTAAATCATAAATCAGTTCACAGGTGGAACCCACCTGGGGCATCACATAATTAATATCCCCACAGCCACTATTGCTGATATGATGGTCTATATTGATTCTTTTGGCTGCATTCTCAAAGAAACGGGCGGCATCTCCCAGACGGTCTGACGCACAGTCCAGCGCAAAATATACATCAAAGGTCTCTTCCCCCAAAAAGCTTGTGTCAATCTCGTCAAATCCTTTTATATCCTGGAAAATATCGGCAGGTTTTTCCAAAAAAACCTTGACCGTCGCGTCAGGCAGGCACTTTACAAGGTACTGCCACAAAGCAAGACAGGCACCCACACAGTCCCCGTCCGGACGGACATGTCCACTGATACCGATTCTTTTCGCATCCTTACATTCCTGCAAAATATTCATGTGTCTGCTCCTTTCTCTACCATTTGGAAAAGCCCCCGGGGGAGGCTCTTTTCCAAAGTTCTTTATAAGTCTTCTTCCGGGTGCGCATCTTTATTGCTCCGCTCCCTGGAAATCACCTCATCAATCCTATGGGACATATTGACACCGTATTCAATGGACTGGTCCATCACAAAGGTAATTTCCGGTGTGTTGCGCAGATTGATGGAAGATGCCAGTTTACGTTTAATAAAACCTTCTGCACTCTTTAGTCCCTGCAGCGTGGCCTCTCTGGTCTCTTCTCCGCCCAGCACACTAATCCATGCCTTACAGCTCTTCAAATCAGGTGCAACTTCTACTGCAACCACGCTGGTCCATGGACTGATACGGGGGTCTTTGATTTCACCACGGATAATCTCCGCCAAAACCCTCTGTACCTCTCCGTTTACACGGGTATTTTTTACACTGTTCTTTCTCATCGTGGCACCTCAACCATAATATACGCCTCAACAATATCCAGTTCTTTCATCTGGTCAAAGCCTTCAAATACCAGACCACACTCAAAACCTGCCTTTACTTCTTTCACATCATCCTTAAAACGCTTCAGTGATGCCAGACCGCCCTCGAATATCTGCTCGCCCTCACGGGTAATACGAATCTTGCAGCCTCTCTGGAATACACCGTCCAGCACATAGGAGCCGGCAATATTACCGATAGCGGACGCCTTAAATATCTGGCGCACTTCTGCATGGCCGATAATCTTCTCTTCGTATATGGGGTCTAACAT
>CAZRZM010000181.1:0-6268 GCA_964604575.1 uncultured Acetatifactor sp. | reverse complement strand
AGACATATTTGCTTGTAACTTGGCATAGTTTATGCACAGTTATAAGCTGATAGGTCTTATATCCAGTGCATAAAATGAGAATGTAGGCTGCCGTTTTTATATATTGCATCTTGTATTTGAATTATCGCACTGGACACAGAAACGTCCGGTGCGATTTTTATTCCTGCGAGCAATGAGCCAAGTGCCGTAAGGAGTTCTTATTTAAGCGTGGAAGGAGACAAAAAGATGCAGAATACTATTGATTTGGTGCGGGCAGAAAGAGAAGATGCGGAGCTTCTTCACAGACTTCAGTTAGAGGCTTTTATGCCTTTATATGAGAAATATCATGATGATGAGACAAGTCCCGCAAAGGAAACGCTGGAAAAAATAACAAGAAAAATTACAGAATCCAACTCGGAATTTTATATCATCTGCTTTGAAGGAAAGGCGGTTGGAGGGATTAGAATACGGCATTACCAGGGTGAAATGATTTCGCCCAATGTTAATTGGATATCCCCGGTTTTTATAATTCCATCTTTTCAGAATAAGGGTATTGCGCAGGGGGCGATTAGGAAAGCATTTGCGTTATATCCGAAAACCACAACCTGGAGGCTGGATACGATTAAGCAGGAGACGGGGAATTGTTATTTGTATGAGAAGTGTGGATTTGTCAGAACCGGAGAAGAGCAGGTAGTCAATGAACAGATGACATTAATTGATTACGAAAAGACAGGTGCGGAACAGGGAGGATTCGTATGATTTTAACAGAATTTGATGAGACAAAAAAAGCAGTTATTAACCCGGAAGATATAATAAATCCAGTGGAAGGAATGCCGGAGGTTGGGGTGGCATGTTATTCCTATACTACATTTGAAAGAATGATTCATGAGGTGGATGCACAAATAATAGCGACCACAAGTACGGCAAATGGAGTGAAGCCAATTTATCGTGCCAGTTATAAGCAGACAGAGATTGCACTGTTTATGATAGATGTAGGCGCACCCATGAGTGTGGGAATGCTGGAAGATGTGTTCTCTATGGGAATAAAAAAGGTAATTGTTTTTGGAACCTGCGGTGTGTTGGACCAAAGGATAGAAGACTGCTCCATCATTATTCCCGACAGCGCAGTAAGGGATGAAGGTACAAGCTACCATTATGCGCCGGCATCGGATGAGATAAAAGTAAATCAAAAATACCAAGATGTGTTTACCGGAATGCTGGATGAACTGCATGTGAAATATACCGTAGGAAAGACATGGACGACGGATGCTTTTTATCGTGAAACACCGGAGAAGGTAAAACGCAGAAAAGAGCAGGGATGTATCTGCGTGGATATGGAATGTTCTGCGGATGCGGCTGTTGCAGAATTTAGAGAAAAGGATTTGGTGCAGTTTTTCTATGCGGCAGATAATCTGGATGCGGGAGAATGGGATGTGCGAAGTCTCAGTAACCACTCGAAATTAGAGGAAAAGGACCGAATCGCCATGATTGCGCTGGAACTGGCAACGAGAATATAGGAAAAGATAAACTATAAAAGACGAACTGTATTACATGGGACAGGGAGGATGAATTTATGGAAAAAATATCATATGAGCTGGCAGACAATGTCCTTTCGGCAGAAGATTTTGTGCGGTTAAAAGTAGCAACGGGATTTATAGACAGACCCTTGGAGCAGGCAAAGGCGGCATTAGAAAACGGTTTATTCAATGTTTCGGCGATATGCGAAGGGCAGGTTGTTGGAATGGGAAGGCTCGTGGGGGATGGAGCGATGTACTGGTATTTGCAGGAGATTATTGTTTTACCCGAATTTCAGGGAAAAGGAATTGGCAGAAGTATCGTATACAGACTGTTGGAGCATATTGAGAGCACTGCCATTCCCGGTACAAAGATAAGCGTGGGACTGACGGCGGTAAAAGGAAAAGAGCCTTTTTATGAAAAATTTGGTTTCACCCACAGTTCCCAGGGAATGACAAAATGGATGGAGATAGGAGACTAGCGTGAAAAATCACACTGAAGTGCTGATTTTTCACACGCAAATTTGTGCCGGAGCGTCACAAATTTGTTTGATGGCAGACGCAAATTTAAAATTTGCGTCGCCCCGTCGCGTAAAACGCTCCGGAATGGAGATTAGTATGAGAATTTTACTTTTGTTAAGAGGAGCCCCAGGATGTGGCAAATCTACATGGATTGAGAAAAATGGTTTAAAAATGTATGCCTTGTCGGCAGATGATATCCGGTTACTGTGCCAGAGTCCTGTTTTGCAGGTGGATGGCACGGAGGCCATCAGTCAGAGTAATGACAGTGTGGCATGGAAAACATTATTTAGTCTGCTGGAAGTAAGAATGCAGAAGGGAGAGTTTACGGTGATAGACGCCACCAACTCCAAAACTTCTGAAATTAACAGATATAAAGAGATGTGTACTACATACAGATACCGAATGTACTGTGTTGATTTTACAGACATTCCCATTGAGGAAACCAAAAGGCGGAATGCGGGCAGAGAGCCGATTAAAAGAGTTCCCGAAGAAGTGATTGAAAGAATGTACTCAAGGTTTGCCACACAGAAAATTCCATCGGGAGTAAAAGTGATAAAACCGGAGGAACTGGACAGTATCTGGCTGAAGAGGATTGATTTATCTGAATATAAGAGGATTCACCATATTGGGGATATTCATGGCTGTAACACGGTTTTGCAGAAGTATCTGGCAGACAACGGCGGGCTTAAGGATGACGAATTTTATATTTTTGTCGGTGATTATATTGACAGAGGCATTGAGAATGCGGAGGTGGTACAATTTCTGATATCTATTAAAGATAAAAAGAATGTGCTTATGCTGGAAGGCAACCATGACAGATGGCTGTGGTTATATGCCAACGACTGTGTGGGGAGGTCAAAGGAATTTGAACTGGTAACAAAACCTATACTGGAGGAAGCCGGAATTGACAAAAAAGATGTCCGTCAGTTGTACCGCAAATTCGGACAGTGCGCTTATTACAAGTATGGCGAAAATATTTATCTCGTCACCCATGCCGGATTAAGTACGGTTCCCGACAATCTGTCCTTTGTGGCAACAGAACAGATGATTAAAGGCGTTGGCAACTACAATGATTTTGAGAAAGTGGCAGAGACATTTTTTGATACCACACCGGACAATTACTATCAGATTCATGGACACAGAAACACCAAGCAGGTGCCGGTTATGGTGAATGACCGGGTATTTAATCTGGAAGGGCAGGTTGAGTTTGGAGGCTGTTTAAGATGTGTCCAGATTGACAAAGATGGTATTCGTACTTTTGAAGTGAAAAATGATGTGTTTAAAGCCCCCGAGATGCAGCAGGAGCAGACTGTAACCAGCAGCTCCGTTGCAGATACCATTATTGCGTTACGTTCCAACAGATATATTCAGGAGAAGAAATTTGGCAATATTTCCTCTTTCAATTTTACCAGCAAAGCATTTTATGAAAAAGTCTGGGATGAACAGACCACGAAAGCAAGAGGATTATATCTGGATACCATGAAAGGAAAAGTTGCCGCCAGGGCATATAACAAATTTTTCAATGTCAATGAACGTCCGGAAACCAAGTTTGATATGTTGCAGTATAAACTACAGTTTCCAGTGACTGCCTATGTAAAAGAAAATGGTTTTCTGGGAATTGTGAGCTACAACGAATATGAGGAGGATTTGTTTATTGCCAGCAAATCCACAATAAACAGTGATTTCGCCCGGTGGCTGAAAGAAATGCTGTATGAGTGTGTTGCGGAGGAAAATCTTCAGAAAATGAAGGATTATATCAAAGAACACAAGGTATCCTTTGTATTTGAATGTGTGGACATGAAGCATGACCCCCATATCATCGAGTACCCTGAAAGTAAGCTGGTATTACTGGATATTATTTATAATCAGATGGACTTTGCAAAATATGAATATGATGATATGTGCCATGTGGCAAGTCAGTTTGGACTGCTTCCCAAAGAAAAGGCATTTGAGATTGCAGACTGGCAGGAGTTCTTTGACTGGTATTATGAAGTTCTGGAAGAAGACTATGAGTATAAAGGCGGTAAAATCGAGGGCTTTGTCATTGAAGACAGCACAGGATACATGACAAAGCTGAAGCTGGCATATTACAATTTCTGGAAGCTTATGAGAGGTGTGGCGCACGAAGCAATCCGAAAAGGATACATCACCAGAACTGCTGTGCTGACTACGCCCACGGCAAACCAATTTTACGCGTGGGTGCGCAGGCTGCATGACGCGGAGGATAAAAAGAGTATTCCGGAGGACATCTGTACCCTGAGAAGAATGTTTTATCAGGACACTTAAGAAGAAAGCGTTTCTTTATCCTTCATCGGCAGTCCTCCTCTGTTCCTGATATTTCTGTAATGCCTGTGTGTAAAGAATGCCTTGTTTTATACTGTGTCGCTGGTAAACGGCAGTGCTGACAAAATATAGAATGAACAGGATTCCCACGAATACCAGCCACTGGGTAATAGTGCCTTTGCCTGCAAAAATACCAATCCAGTAAAAACCTGCACATTCGTACAGACTAATTGACAGCATAAAGCATGTCAGTCTCGCCATAAACGACCATTTTTTGATAAAAAGCCGTGTAAACACCACGCAGAAGATAAAAACTCCGCCTATGGTGAAGCATACGATTTTCGTCAGGGTGTTTATGGAAATGGTTTCATAGTGAAAAATATGGCAGACTGCCAGTATAATCAGAAGAAACCAGGCGATGCAGAAAGCAGTGCCGTTTCTCATCCAGATGCCAAATTGAATCAAAGCTTTTTTACGATTTTTCATGACTTCCTCCTTATATGGATAACAATTTCCGTACTGCCGGCACATATTTTCTGGAAATAGAAAGCCGCTCACCATTGCACATGGTTGCCAGAATGGTGCGGTTGAGTTCCGGTTTTAACGAAGCAATCTTATTTATATTAGCAATCAGTGATTTGGAGATTCTTACAAAGTCTTTATCCGACAGAATGTACTCCAGCTCATATAAGCGCTGCCCGATTTCCATTACATTGCTGTGGGTGTATAGAAAGGTGCGGTTATCTACGGATTCAAAATACAGAATATCTGACAAATGGATAAAATGATATTCTCCGTCCTTTCTGGCAGCAAGCTTTTTGTCAAAAAGTCCTATGTGATTTTTAAGCCGTATGATTTCTTCGTCCACCTGCCTGCATTTGATAACCACCTGCAGGGCTTCTGCTTGTTCCACAATCTGAATATCCATCCCGGCACCTCCACTGTCATTATATTCATGTGTGGTTTTTCCTGCAAGTATTCTGTGGTAAGAGGTACAGATGTACGCATTAAGATGCCTGAAAGAATTGACACAACCGATGCACGAAACGAAGTTGAATTTATTTTATTAATTTTTTTAATTGCACTATTCTATTACATATTAAAATGGTAGTATTATCATTAAAGTACGTAGGAGGAATAAAATATAGAGAACATTTATGATTTTAGGACAAGACTCCATACAGCGCCTTCAAAAAGTAAAATGTGGACGCATGAGGGGGGCCTTCGTTATTTGCTTGAGATGATACGTGCAAGCCTATATGCCCAGGCTGGATATAATAATAGTGAATTGTTGGTATACGAGGAGGTAACAGTTATGAATAAGATTTTGAGTACCAGAAGTTATGGATTATGTGTATTCTCATTGGAGGTTTTACAGGACTTTTTAAAGAGAAAAAAGGTTAGAAGCAAAAGACTTCTGGAAAAGTTTCAAAAGGATAAGGAACTTTTTTTAGATGCACAAAAGGAAGGCATTTGGATTCCGTTTTCACATATAAATTCCGTAGACTATGTTATTAAATTGGATGCTTATGAGCCGTCTTTTAATGATGAGTGGGAGCAGAAAATGGAGTATTGCGGATTCAATATTGAAATTAAGGATGGCCTGTGGATTTCTGATATTGGTTCTTTTTATACGTTTAACCCAAATGAATATGGCGGAGATGAAGGTACATATAAAACGCCATATGGAATTATACATTATTTTTCAGGAACTGAAAATTCATATCAGACATTGGATGGTAACAGATTATACTCAGGTTTTAAATATAATGTTCCTTCTGGAAAATACTTGCTGTCTGTTAAAGGATATGCACGTAAGCAGAAATTGGAGAGACCAAATCCAAACTATGGATTTTTCTTTTCTCTCGTTAAAGTAGATGCGTTTAATGATTATAAAAATCCGAGAGAAGATATTTATGATTTTAATGTGGCTAATATGGAATAGTAATGGCTAATTCGGATGATATCTC
>CAZRZM010000180.1:0-6281 GCA_964604575.1 uncultured Acetatifactor sp. | reverse complement strand
GCAGAATTTCCACTTTCCGAAATCCTTCACATCGAATATATCCTTGGACGCCTTGTATCCAAACTCCATGTAATCCACACCTGCCCTGATGCAGGTCTGATATAAATCTTTTACAAATTTATCATCAAAACGGAAGCTGTTTACCAGGCCTCCATCTCTTAACGTACAGTCCATTACCTTAATATCCGGGCAGTATGAAATTAATGTTCTTCCAGTATCTTGTGCCACTCTTGTTTCCTCCTCTATTTCCGTCGTTTCTTACTTTAAAGTGTTACACTTTAAACCGATAAAGTCTTTAGATAAGATACACCTTTTTGCAGGATTTGTCAAGAGGGCGGTTATCCATTATGGATAGTTGTCCAATAAACCGGAATTGTTCTTTTTTCTTCCATTCTCCAGACCCTGGGAAATAATCATCTCCAATTCATGAATCCTTTCCAGCACTATCCCATCCGCGTACCTTGTTAAAGGCGGCACTCCTTCCATTTCGCCCTTTATTATTTGACGAACCAACTCCAATACAGAAGAATCAACTGCAGTTACAGCCTCTTTTAAATATGGAAAAGCTACATCATCTACTATCAAGTAGCGAATACTGTCACATAATCCGTATTCTTTTCCACATTCTGGAACATCGGATAGATGATTTAATAAAAATACCGCCCCCTCTTTACCTTGAGATCGGATAATACTCCGGATTACCTTTAACGTGTCATCCATAAATGAGGGCTGATAACAGTTATCATCTAACATCTCAATAAATTTAGAAATATCTGTAAGTGAAAACATTTCCGGATGTTGGATAAATTCTTTTGTTATTTCTCCGTAATCCCATAAAGTTCCTAATGTATCATTTCCATTTTCATCGAACATCGGAACATGGTCCGTATGGATACCATCAAAAAAATCTATCTTTTCTTCTAAAGACATTGACTGATATGTATTCTTTTTATACTCCTTATAATTTTTAAGTATTTTCAGATATTCTTCACGTGACTGTACTGGTTTATAAGCCATACAAAACTCCTTTTTTCTGATTGCAGGATTTTTTAGTTCTTTATCATTATCAACTGCCAAATAGATTTAGGTTATGCAGAAAAAATTCAAAGAGATAATGTATAATCCTCACTTTTTATTTCAAACTCTGGTCCAGGATTTTCTTTTTCACCACTTGTTTGACCCGAAACTGACCTGAGAAATTTAATATCTTCCGTTTTATTGTATTTTATCATAGCAAATCTCGGCATTCAAGACACAGTCAGCGAAATCGCCAGAACCCAATTATAACAACACGAAAGGCAAACGGAAGGAATATTATTGATGTATTCTTTTCAACCATCCTTTATTATGATAGAATCACAATATGCAGTAAAATTATGAATCAACAGTTATAATATAGGAGACTCCCCACCATGACATCCATAACATCTATTCAGGAAAAATACATGAAAGAAGCCCTAAAGCAGGCGAAAAAAGCATATGTGCTGGGAGAGGTTCCCATCGGTTGTGTGATTGTGCATGAAGGGCAGATTATCGGACGCGGCTATAACAGGCGCAATACTGACAAAAATACTCTTTCCCATGCGGAGATTACTGCCATTAATAAAGCCAGTAAAAAGATTGGTGACTGGCGTCTGGAGGAATGCACCCTATACGTCACTCTGGAACCCTGCCAGATGTGCGCCGGCGCCATTGTCCAGGCGCGGATTCCCGAAGTAGTCATGGGCTGTATGAATCCTAAAGCAGGGTGCGCCGGCTCTGTTTTAAATATTTTGGAAATGCCTGAATTTAACCATCAAGTCCGAGTAACCCGCGGCGTTCTGGAACAGCAATGCAGTGAAATGTTAAAAACCTTCTTTGCCGAACTGCGGATTCGGAATAAGCAGGAAAAAGAAGCAAACAAGAATTTACTTTCTTTTTCTTGACAAATACTCCGGAAACCGATACACTTAAAAAGCCGTACATTGTCGGGACTATAAGTGATTACAATATTGAAATTCGGTCTTGCGCAATGGGAATCTGCGAACCGTGTCAGGTTGGGAACAAAGCAGCACTAAGCAGAACCTCCCATGTGCCGTAAGGAAGCCGGGTGGAGTTGTAACCGCTTCCCGCGTGTACGGTCTTTGTATTAAGGAGCGTATCCATGTCTATTTCCGATTATAACACCCCACAGACTATCATGGAATATATGAAAAAATGTACCATTTGTCCGCGCCAGTGCGCTGTTGACCGGGTATCGGGCGAAATCGGCTACTGCGGTCAGAATAGTGATATCCGCATTGCCCGTGCTGCCCTGCATTACTGGGAAGAGCCCTGCATATCCGGACAGAATGGTTCTGGAACGGTATTTTTTTCCGGCTGTAATATGCGGTGTGTATTCTGTCAGAATCACGAAATCGCCATCGGGACATGTGGACAGACTATTTCTTTGGAGCGGTTAACTGCTATCTTTTTAGAACTGCAGGAAAAGGGAGCACACAATATTAATCTTGTGACTCCCACACATTATATTCCACAGATTGTTTATTGTCTGAAACGTGCCAAAGAAATGGGACTGACTCTGCCCATTGTATATAACACCAGTGGTTACGAAACAGTTTCCTCTTTACGGTTGCTGGAGGGACTCATTGATATCTATCTTCCCGATTTGAAATATTACTCCAGCACCCTTTCCATGCGTTATTCCCATGCAGAAGATTATTTTGAGGTGACATGCTCTGCTCTCGCCGAGATGTTCCGCCAGGTAGGGAAACCTGTTTTGGACGAACAGACCGGGCTCATGAAAAAGGGGATGATAGTCAGACATCTTCTTTTACCCGGAGAATCCAAAGACAGTAAAAAGATTCTGCGCTATCTGCATACGGCCTATGGAAATGACATTTATGTCAGTATTATGAATCAGTATACTCCTTTATCCCATGTGAGCAGTATTCCCGCCTTGTCCCGCAGAGTAACCCCGGAAGAATATGCAAAAATCCTTGTCTTTGCAGATACTGTCGGCATTGAACAAGGATTTATACAAGAGGGCGAAACCGCCCTGGAAAGTTTTATCCCCCCTTTCGATTTTAAAGGTGTGGATTCATGACCTGATTTTTTATGCATGTTACCCACGAATATCATTCCACACATTGATACGATATGGACGTTAAATCTCCACCCGCATCATATAATAACCATAGTCTCCTGAGCGCGCCGGTTCATCCATACATTCAAAACTCTCAAAGCCAAACATGACGGCAACCTGCTTTTCCTTGTCAAAGAAATTGCCGGGAACTCCAATATAATATTTTACCTCTCCTCTCTGTTCCATTCTCTGCAAAATAAGATGTTTGTAGTTATAATAGCCATGCAGCAAAAAGCTGTTATGTATCAACTTATAAAACTTCTCTGATAACACTACAAAATCATCAGGGGAAATAGACAAGTATTCCCTCTCGTCCTGAAATGGCCTGATATGGGGATAAATGGCAGACAGTTGGTGCCATTTGTTTTCCTGTAGCCTGCTCTCCTTTTGGTATGTACCTGACATTTGCGGTTCTTCCCTCCTATAACATTCCCTCCGTTTTTTTCTATCCGAACCGTGTACTGCAGCATTATGTGTATTAGGAATATAGGTATCCCTTATCTGCTCCTGCACCGTCATCTCATTGGGCATCTCAAAATCTGACTCCTGAAGTTCACTTCTCTCAGGTATTTCACATTCCAGTTCCACCTCCTCTCCTATATTCGGCGCTTCATAGCTATATTGGGGCTCTTTAGTCTCACCGGACATTTCATAATTATATTCCGCTTCTCCATCCCCACCAGATATCCCGGAACTGTATTCTGGTTCTCGGCTCTCACCGGACATTCCATAATTATACTCTGGTTCTCCATTCTCACCGGATACCTCAGAACTGTATTCTGGTTCTCTGTTTTCACCGGACATTCCATAATTATATTCTGGTTCTCCATTCTCACTGGATATTCCAGAACTATATTCCGGCTCTACGTTCCCGCCGTACATCCCGGAACTGTATTCCGGCTCTCTGCTCTCACCGGATATTCCATAGTTATATTCTGGCTGCTCTGCCTCATCCGGCATTCCATAATTATATTCTGGCTGTTCAGAATCTCTCTCATTCGGTATTCTGTGCTCCGTTCTCGGTTCCACTGTATTCTCCCGCGCACGGCTTATGTGCTCTCTGACAGCGCAATAAATTTCTTTTTCCGGAGCAATTACAATGCGAATGGCATCCAATTCCAGATAAGCAATCCCGGTTCCTTTCATATTTTCCATCTGCATATTGGGAAATTCATAAGTTATTTTTTCCGGAGCCAGTACAATGGTAGTCAGCTCCTCTTCCTGCAATCCACTTTGTAACAGCACCGATGCCTGTGTATCCTTTATTCCTGCTGTTTTGAACAATCCGCTTATATTTAACTGTATGCTGCACATGGTGTCTCTTGCTTCTAATTTCACAAAGCCGACTCCACTGATACGCTCCCCACTCACACGATATTCCAAATACTTGATTTTTCTCTCATAAAACATAAAAAATCCCCCACATATCTTTATAATAAATTATATGTGGGGGTTGTACATATTATGCGAATGAATATACATTCTACTCCAGTGTTTCCAAATATTTCATATAATTAACTACCATCAAAGCAATTTTAAAGGTCAGGGCATCATCAAAACTTCTCAGGTCCAGACCGGTACTTTTCTGAATTTTCTCAATACGATAAACCAGTGTATTACGGTGTACAAATAACTGTCTGGATGTCTCCGAAACATTCAGATTATTTTCAAAAAACTTATTAAGGGTATTCAATGTCTCCTCATCCAAATCACTGGGCACATTATCTCCAAAAATTTCTTCAATAAAAATCCTGCACAGATTAACCGGAAGCTGGTAAATCAGGCGACCAATTCCCAGCGCACTGTAGGATGCAATATTTTTTTCTGCGTAAAATATCTTGCCTACATCCATCGCCATTTTAGCTTCTTTATAGGATTTGGATACATCTTTCAGTTCCTGCACTACTGTACCATAAGCCACTCTGACATTGAGCATTGCTTCCACATTAACCATGCTGACGATAGTTTCAGCTGTCTCCTGCAGATTTTCCTGTGATATGCCATTGTCCAACTGTTTAATCAATATCACATTACTCTCATCCACCGCTGTAATATAATCTCCTGACTGTGAAGAAAACATTCCCTTGAGCAGCTCCGTTACAATTCCATCTTTCTCGGACTTGGTCTCCACCAGGTACACTGCCCTTGGTGCGGCTGCCTCCACATGAAGTTTTTTCGCTCTGTTATAAATATCCACAAGCAGCAGATTATCCAGCAATAGGTTCTGGAAAAAATTATTGCGGTCAAATCTTTCCTTATATGCAATTACAAGATTCTGTAGCTGGCAGACTGCAATTTTACCCACCATATATACATCATCGCTCATGCCTTTGGCAACCAGAACATACAATACTTCACCTTCGTCCAATATTTTCATCAGGTGGTGTGCGCCTATTACCTGACTGTCCGCAGGAGATGCCGCAAATCCGCTTATCAGATTACCAGCAATGTCATTTCTGCCCATAGTCGTCGCCACTACCATACCGGACAAGTCATATACTCCCAAATCTACCTTTGTAATTGCTTTTAACTCATCCAGACTGGTCTGAATTATCTGACTCGAAATCATATTTGTACTCCATTCCTAATAAATATTTTTGATATAGAGGAATGCACCTTGATCCGGCAGGGTACACCGGGATATTTTTATATGACATTATGCAGTACACTCCAGCAAGCCTCTGGCATATGGATTTTGTCAGCATAGGCTGCCAAAATCCATAGAGTCTTGCTTCCATAGCATACAGTCATATAAAAATATCCCAGTGTACCCTGCCTGGAATGATGCTGTCCCTGCCTGATTCTATGGTGCAGAAAAAGCTTCCTACACTCAAATGACGAACTTTTCCTTATTATAAAAAAGGGGGGTGCCGTTATTAGCACCCCCATAAGCATCGTATTAGTTAGTAATAACCTGCTCAGTATCCTTATCAAATACATGAATCTTCTCAACATCAAATGCAAACTTAACTGAATAGCCAGGTCTTGAAGTTGTACGGGAATCTACTCTTGCAGTGATAGGGAACTCATCCAAATCAAAATACAAATATACTTCTGCACCAAGCAGCTCATATACCTTAACAGTAGATTCAAATACGCTCTGAGGAGAAGTCTCAATAAACATTTCGGAATCATATACATCCTCAGGACGGATACC
>CAZRZM010000179.1:243-6301 GCA_964604575.1 uncultured Acetatifactor sp. | reverse complement strand
CATGCGCAGAAAAACAAGCGGCTGCGCAGCAGACATTTGTTTTTCAAGCTGTGGGCTCTCGGTATAATGCACCGCGAAAGCGGTGTATGGCGGTTATACCGCCATAAATTCTGCGACAGCAGAATCATTATACCATATATTGCAAATTTCAGAAACAAATAATTTATAACTCCAGCAAAACGCCACCTTCAAAATAGTATATGTTTTCTTTTTTGTAGCCAAAGGATAATTGGGGAGTACTGATATGTGGTTCAAAGGTGAATAGAGCAACATCGGAAAGTCTGGCACTATTTCCTTTTTCAATATAAATCCTATCCACTTTGTCCTGCACAATGGAATGTCCGAGATTTCCAAGGAAGTCAAGGTTAATATAACCATTCCTCACGATAAATTCATTCATATGATAATACAATTCTTCAAATGTGGTATTTTCCGTTACAAAACGCTTCATTTCCGAGTGTAACATTTCCTCCATCTGTAGTCCTTGTTTCCACTGCGTATGATGGATATCATTTATGCAGTCCACAATCTGTCCATTCTCCATGATAACAGTTCGTGCATAATCCCCCCATATATTGTTATTCTGGGGACTCAAATCAATAGTAATAATTTCATTCTCCCTGATAATTCTATCAGATGTCTGATATTCTGTGCCAGATACAGAAACTGTGGTTTCCTCTCCTGCAAAGCAGAATGCGCCTATATCCCAATACCAAAATGAATCGGCTCCCAGCTCCAACATTTTTTCCTCGCATCTTTGTCGAATTTCCATCAGACTCATTCCCGGTTCTATTACTTGTTTTATGTAGGTAATCGTCTGCTTGGCAATATTCTGGACTTCCTGATAAGTCATTATAATATCTCCCTTTTGCTCCTGCCCGTATCCATTACATAAATTTATGTATAATTCCCTTACCCCAGTATAACACAAATCTGCCATAACACACAAGAATGGAGCGGACACACAATCCGCTCCATCCCAATATCTTTGATTTCCATATATCATTTCAATATCTTGTTATGGATTCTCTTTTCTGCGATAAACCTGATAACCACCAAGCGCCAGACACATAATACCCAGAAGCATTAATACTCCCACATAGTTCCAGGAATCATCTCCGGTCTTGGGAGATGCTGCCTGGTGTGCCGCAGTCCCCTGCGCAGGTGCTGTCTGGGATGGCTTCTGCTGGGAATTGGAATTGTCACCTTTTTCCTCATCCTGCAAAATATAGGTCAGTGCATAGGTAGAGAACGCACTTGACTCCACAGTAACCGTTTTGGCATCTTTGTCCAAATCTTCTAAAACGGAAGCCACATTGTTGTGTACACGGACAACAGAGTAAACAGCTTTGTCAAACTGCATATCCTGAGGAATTACAAAGATTAGCCGGATTGCTTTGGACAAATCCGTCACCTGAACTTCCCTGCCTCCTACCGTCTTATACACGTCAATATCAAAATATCCTGCTACTTTTCTGCCGCCAAGAACATTGTTAATGAGCTTCTGTTCATCGGCATCCGGTGCACTTTTTCCGGCAATCTCCAGACGGACAGTACAGTTGCCATTCGCCCGTTCCTCCTCCGTCAGAACTGCCTCAAGAATCTCCTTCTCATTGACACGAATCTCAGGAGTGCCTTCTCCATTTTTTACCTCTACGGTGTTACTGAGTTCTTTTGCCCTGTCATTGTACCGGTTAATCAGATACTTACTTGTGACTGTCAAATCCTCCTCTGTCCATCCGGAGTGTTTTAAACAGTCTGTTTTAAAATATGCCGCGGATTCCTGGGAATTACTCATTGCCCAGCAGGCATAACTGACATTATTCTCATCGCAGATATCCAGCCATTTATCCGTGTTATCCAAATCGTAAATACCATCTCCGCTTGCAGTACACAGACCATACTCCGTAACCATAACCGGAATGCCTGCGTTAATGGCATTCAACAATTTTTGCTGCTGCTCCTCATAATGGGATGCCGCATAGAAATGGCAGGTATACATAATATTTTGAAATCCGGCTTCCGAAAGTGGTTTTGCTGCTACTTCATCCACTTCCTGGGAGTAGTTATTGGTGCCGCAGATAATAACTGCATCGCTGCCACAGTCACGTATCACCTGTGACACAGCACAACAATAGGTATACAAATCGTTACCCGAACCATCGTACCAGCTTGTTCCGGTAGGCTCATTACAGATTTCAAACAGTACATTATCATAGTCCTTGTACATCGTTGCGTACTTGGCAAAGAATGCCTTTGCCTCTTCCAAATCATTATTTGGATTGTAATTTAAAACATGCCAGTCAATAATTACATACATGCCCAGCTCTGCTGCCGCTTCCACACCTTTCTGAATGATTTCATCATTGTAGCTGACAGCATCTGCATTTTTCTCACCATTATCATCACAGACATAGCCATAGGTTCCTTCTCTTGCATACACTGCAATACGGACCATATTCATTCCCCACTCATCACGCAGGTTCTGATATGCTTCTTTATTCACATATCCGGGGAACCAGGACAGTCCATGGGAGCTTGCACCTATAAGCTGTATGGGCTTACCGGAAGCATCCACTGTTGTAGGCGCCTTATATCCATCTACCTTCGCCACGGAAAGCTTTCCGCCCTTACCCACTGCCGTATCCTTAAATGCTACCTCTTTGGTTTCCCCTTTTACCGGATATCTCAAGTCAACGGTAGTTTCTTTGATGTTGGCCTGGCCTTCTCCCATAACCTTGGCATAGTTAATGGTATAGGCCACTCTGGTTCCGTCCACCAGTCCGGTGACTTCAAAACCAAATTCTCCCAGCGTACCCTGCTCAATATAGGTAGCCATATCCAGAGTAAGTTCTACTGTCTGGGGTTTCTCGGAAAGAATGATATCCTCCTGCTCCCAGTTGCCATAAGTACCGTCCATTGCATAAATCAATGCTTTGGCGCCTGCTCCAACCAGTTGTTTCTCTCCGTTTTCATCTTCCTCGAAATATTCATAGGAAGGGTCGGAGGTATATTCCGATATCGTAACTCCCACCTTGAGAGCCAGTGATGAAAATCCGTCCAATCCGCCCTGGGACAATTCTTTCGGAAGGGTAAACATATGCTTTATCAAGTGCTCACCGGGGTTATAAGCATTTTCCGCAGCAATTTTAATCTTGCCGGTTCCCGGTTTTTCCAATACCGCAATAACGCCCTCTTCTTCCACTTCCTGCTGTTTCACGGCAACTCGCGCATAATTGATAGTATAAACAACCTCCGTACCGTCATCACAGCCCACAATTCGGAATCCAAGACTGCCCAGTCCTCCCAGTGCCGTATAGGGTGACAAATCCAGTTCCATGGTATAAGTGGTTCCCGCGTCAATAATATCCTCTGCAATCTGTCTCCAGCTTCCTCCTGTGTACGCTGCATCCTGGGCAAAAACCACCAACTGGGGCACACCTCCCTGACAGGTAAACTCATCTATCGTAACACTCAGTTCCAACTGCAAATCATTGCGTGCCAGTACTGCGGCTTTGATTCTATCGTTGATAAGCGGATTGTCCACAATATAATCGTTACCATAGGGATTTTTCTCCACCGTTCCCCTTTTCTGTTCTGCACTGCCCACAAGAACAATGGGAAGTCCACCCGTCTCTTCCTCTTCTTTCAGCTCCTGGGCTGTGGTAAGCTTCAGGGAATGGATAGTATAACCAACCTCCGTACCATCATCACAGTTAGCAATGCGGACTCCCAGAAACCCAAAAGACTCTTTGAGACTCGACAAATCAAGTGTGAGGTTGTAAGCTTTTCCTGCTTCCTCCACATCCACCTGATTCTGGACCCAGCCGCCATAATTCTCATCCATGGCATACAAAACTATCTGCGGCATTCCCTGCGTACACTGATAATTGTCAAGGGTCAGACTTAAACTGGCCTGTAAATCATCATACTGTGCAACCGCCTGGCTCATTGCCTCTGTAGCGTTGTATCTCACATCTATCATATATAAATCCCCATATGGGTCTTTCTCTATAGTACCGGTTCCCGGTGTAGATGTCTCCACCAGAGAAACCACTGCATTTCTGCCAGATGTCTGGTCCGTACCGGAATCTACAGAGTCTTTATTCTCTTCCCCGCCAGTTACATTTTCATTTCCGGATATATCCTGCTGACTGGTGTCTGTATTGCTGCTTTCACCATCTTTGTCTCCGCCGGAAACATCCTCTGCCAAAACATCTGTAACCATATCGTTTCCTATAGCCTCTTCACCCCTGACTGGCAGTGATAAAGAACCGCACAATAGGATTACAGACATCCCGATACTTAATCTGCGAAATGATTTGTTAAAATTCCATCGCATGTTAGTTCCTCCTTCAACTTTTTTCTTACTATCAGTATAAAAACAGAATCAAATCAAATATATAAAAATACTACTCTTTTTATCATATTTGTGTCTTGTTTCTGATGAAGAAAGAATTTGTCAGGTGATGGTATGTATTATTTTTATTTCAGATAATCTGCAACTATTTCTATGGCTATTTCCCTTGCCCTGGAACTGGACACCTCCTGATTGTCGCTCTCACCTAAATACACGCAAAAGTAAATCCTTTTATCACTTTGTGTTGAACAGCCCCTCAAAACAAAAAGTAAAAAGGTTAAAACACAGCCCTATTGATAAAAAAAGTTCCCACCTGGTAAAAATACCGAATGGGAACTTTTACTGTCCTATTTAACAGCCATCTCTGCCTTTAACTTCTCAGTCAAAGCAGGAAGAATCTTGTTCAAATCGCCTACGATACCATAATCAGCTACATCGAAGATGGGAGCTGTCTCATCTTTATTGATAGCGATAATAATATCAGATTCCTCCATACCTGCCAGATGCTGGATAGCACCAGAGATACCGATTGCAAAATATACATTGGGGCGAACGGTTTTACCTGTCTGACCTACCTGAAGATCTTTGGATTTCCAGCCTGCATCTACTACTGCACGGGAACAGCTTACAGTTGCGCCGAGAACCTCTGCCAGGTCATCCAGAAGTTTGAAGTTCTCTGCGTTGCCTACACCACGGCCACCGGATACCAGAATCTTGGCATCCATAATATCTACGGTATCGGATACTGCCTTAACCACCTCAAGAATCTCAACATATTTGTTGTCAGGTGTAAATCCGGGATTGAACTCCTCTACATTTGCCTTTACACCAGCCTGTTTTGCACGTTTCTGCATAACACCGGGACGTACCGTTGCCATCTGGGGACGGAAATCAGGACATGCGATGGTAGCGATGGTATTGCCGCCGAATGCAGGACGGGTCATTAAAAGCTGATTATGTTTCTGCTCTTTACCGGGAACAGGATTGATAGGGAAATCACCAATCTCAAGCTGGGTACAGTCAGCAGTCAGACCAGTATGGATTCTTGCAGACACACGAGGACCCAGGTCACGTCCGATAGCAGTAGCGCCTACCAGGAAAATTTCAGGTTTATACTTGTTGATAACAGATGCCAGCGCATGTGCATAAGGCTCTGTTCTATACTCTTTCAGTTCAGGGTCATCTACTACGATAACCTTGTCAGCGCCGTACTCAGCCAGTTCATCAGCCAGACCCTTTACATCACTACCTACCAATACAGCAGTTACTTCGGTGCCAAGAGCCTCTGCAAGGTCCTTACCTTTTCCAATCAGCTCGAAGGCGATACTATTAATTACGTTGTCCACCTGCTGTGCAAAGACATATACGCCCTTATATTCTTCTAAGTTCATTGTTTTTCCTCCATATATTTAATTGCTTATGTGATTCCGCCTGACTCGTTTAAATCACATGTTTTTCTTTTAATTTGCCAACAATGTAATCAACAGCCTCAGTAGGGTCAAGGGCAACTTTCTCGCCTGCACCCTTTCTTACTTTATCAGAAGCCTTTGCAATCTGGGTAGGTGAGCCCTTAAGACCTAAGTTGGAATCTTCTACATCTACCAGTTTGTCCCTGCCCCATACGGTAATCTCTGCATCACACGCATCGAAGATTCCACCGGGAGTCATATAACGCGGCACAATCAGCTCTGCCAGCGC
>CAZRZM010000179.1:0-233 GCA_964604575.1 uncultured Acetatifactor sp. | reverse complement strand
GGGCATTTTAGCCTTTAATACATGATATCTGTCATCATACTGACGCTCAACAATAACGCTGTCACCTTCTACTTTAATATTCTGTGCATAAGAGATAACCGGAATATTCAGATGCTCGGAAATCTGGGGACCAACCTGGGCGGTATCGCCGTCGATAGCCTGACGTCCTGTAATAATCAAATCATACTCCAAGTTGCGGATAGCGCCTGCAAGTGTCTGGGAAGTAGCCCATG
>CAZRZM010000178.1:0-6320 GCA_964604575.1 uncultured Acetatifactor sp. | reverse complement strand
TCCGTCCGGCCATATAACAGTATACCCATCTGTGGAAACACGTTTGAAATATTCTAAAGACCGCAGTTTTCCATACCATTCACCCTTTATATATGGTTCAACATCAAAGCATTTTTTTTCACCATTATCAAATACTACTAATATCTGATATGCACAAATTACTTCTACCTGAACCGCAGTTGGTCTTAACATAAAAAAACTCCTCCACTCTCTAGCGTAATGGCTCAATCTTGAAATACCCATCCCCATTACTCAACAATTCCCAGTTTGCCCTTAATTCATCTAAACCAAAAACTCATAAAATCTGGCATATCTTTTGTCCTCTCACTTCCAAACTTATGACAATAAATTTTTTAGATTTCATCTATCACTACCAACCCTACAATCTCCTTCGGAATGTAATTCATAGTTTTTATACATCAACAGCTATTTTATTCTCTATTATTATCTTAAAATTACTCCGGTTACGCATCATATTACTGCCGTATTTTGTCACTGCTTCTCCTCCTTCAATCATAGAAAGATAATTTACCTTAAAATTTTCTTTTACATCCGTTTCTAAGGATTCATAATATTTTAAGGCTGCAGCCTGTGCTAATTCTTTTCCTCCATATTCCAGCACAAATCCAATATCTGTATAGTACCATCCCAACTCAGGTACGAAGCCCTCATATGCAACTTTTTTGACAAATTCGTCCCTATCCTGTCTATAGGCTGTTACTAATGGCATGATTACTGACTGACTCCACTCTTTAAATTCTTGTGCTGCCTTTATTCTTCCCTGCTCCTGGGCAACATTCCACCACAATCCTTCTTTCGGAACATGATATCTGCTGTTGCCGACAGTAAAATACTTGCATTTCTCTTTATGGGACTGTATAGCACATTCCCCATAAAAATCCACCGACACATTCGAAACATTTCTGACACTGGAATAAAAGTATATTTTAAATTCAATATCCTCTATGAGTAATTTCAAGGAATGCTTCGATTTTAAATACATCCAACCATTTTGCACATAATAATCTGCAACATCTAAACACACACTTTCAAAAGCCTCTTTAGCATCCATTTTCTCATCACTCCATTTATTCCTTTATGATTAACTCAACCAAAGCCTCTTCCGCCGAAAACCCACTTCTATATTGAACCAATCCTCTATCCTTTTCCCAATAAAATCCTTCCCAATATCCTACACAATTTGCAAAATCATTATATTGATAAAAATGCGATTCACATCTATTATCTTCATTTACAATATAATGATGTTCTCCTTCTTCCGCTTCCCCAAGACCGTCCGGTAAATTCTGATTTTGACATACTATCATCGCATTTTGGATTAGTTGTGTTTCATCCTCTATTTCCTTTAATTCGTCGCTGAAATACCAAAGTCTATATATCTCACTTTCTGTTACATATAAATAAATAGGAAGACGCTCCATATCCATTTCTTCAATATCCATTGCAAATACTATTCCATTTTCAAATTCAGTAACTTCAGTGAAATTTACAGTTACTTCTTTTGTATCAGGCCCCTCAAATGCACTATATGTTACCACATATCTACCGTTTCTGTCAGTTCCAAAAAAGCTATTACAAACTTCTTTCTCATCAACGCTTAAATTATCAATTAGAAAAATTAAAAACACAGCTATGCCCACGCATATTAAAACATTAACTTTTTTAAAATACATCTGTTTTCTCTCCTGCAAAATTATTGAAAACCATATTTGTAAACTGCGTATTCATTCCACAGTTCATCATAGATACCATTCAGCCTGTCAACAATGGCTTCATTGACCTCCACCGTCTTGTCCATAAACTGCATACCACGCTCACCCATGAAATCCACACAGTACATTAAGTTATAGAACAAAAATGCTTTCTTCTGGATATCATTTATCTGCATTTCTTCCAGAATGTATTTTACATAATCCGTATCCTGCTCCATATTGAGCAGAGCCATATTTGTCAGTGCCACAAAGGTCAGTCTGTCCCCCCTACCCATCCAGTCTATATCAATAATACCGGATATCCGTCCGTTATGAATCAGAAGATTTTTACTGCTGATATCATCCAGATAGGGAGTGGGCTTCACACCTGCAAAATACTCCGTAAGCTGCTCTGCCAGCCCCTTAAGACGCTCTACCTTTTCCACATCAAAATAACCGTTTTTTACAATCCGTTTTCCGGCGCGTTCCAGTATGTAATCAATAAACTTTTTCCACGACCAGTCCGGTTCTGTATTTTCTAAATGCAGTGTGGCAACCCTGTTCTGGATATGCACAATCTCTTTTGCGATTGCCCTCTTATTACTATCTTCAAGCTGTGGATACACAAGACCAATATCCTTACCCTCCAGATAGGATAAAATCAGGTAAGCATATTCTTCCGTCATTCCTTTTCCTGCTACTTTCGGCACCGGAAGTTCCAGGGATGCCAGTTTTTCCAGCCAGTAGACGGTATTATCATAAGCATTACATTCCCTGCTCAATCTGACAACATATTTTCTTTCTGCACATTCCACAATATAGACAAAGTTGCCCTGTCCCACTGCACAACGCTCTATTGTACGTGGTATTTCAGAAAAGTAATCATAACACAATTGTGAAATTATTTTTTTCATAAGCCCTCACTTATGTCACATATTTAATGTTGGATATCGTTATGGATGCCCAGCAGCTTACTCCTTTATATACTTTTTTAACCGTTTAAGCCCCCTCCTGCCGACAAGGTTTTCAGGATTGTATGTACAGATTTCCTGATATAATACCACAGCCTCTGTCTGTCTATTACAATTTTCATATAATTTCGCAAGCAGTATTCGGGCATACAAATCTCCCGGCTTAATTTTTATGACTTCCCGCAGGACTTCTTCCGCCTCTTTTTCACGTCCCTTTTGCTTTGAGAACAGTTTTCCCAATTCAGTCCGGGAATGAATATGTTCCGGGTCAATTCGCATCGCCTCACGCAGGACTTCTTCTGCTTCTTGTTCCCGTCCCTTTTGCTTTGAAAGCAGTTTTCCCAATTCCGTATGGGGATGAAGATTGTCAGGGTCAATCCGAATCGCCTCACGCAGAATATCCTCCGCTTCTTTTTCACGGCCTTTCTGTCTCGAAAAAAGTCTTCCCAATTCGGTCCGGGACTGGATATTTCGGGAATCCAGTTTTATGACCTCCCGCAAAATTACCTCCGTTTCTCTTTCACGTCCCTTTTGCTTTGAGAGCAGTTTCCCCAATTCCGTTCGGGATACTATGTCCTTGGGATGTTTTTCCACAACCATTCTATATTTTTCTTCGGCAAACGTGTCATCACCCGCATTCCGCGCCATAATTCCCCACTCTGTATACAGCTTTGCCATAATCCGGGTATCATCCATCCGGGGAGCAATTTCGTTTAAAATATTATATATCGAAACATAATCTCCAGAAGTGCTCTGCTGAAATCTTGCCCACATATACCCTAAACATAAATATGCCTTTCCCGCTTCCGAGAGATTGCAGTTATGCTTCTTTCTGATACGATTATATATCTCATCCATATAATCTCTATATGCAATCTGCCCAACCTGATATTTTTTCCCTTTTTGAAATTCTTTTTTGATTACCATATTTTTTAAGAGTGATTCCACCTCATTTTCATCCATGTACTGCAGCATATTGGACATGATGGAATTAATAGAAACTGTTTTCTCGTGAAACAGAAAAAACAATTCGGCTATCACATCATGCTTGGGCTGTAAGGTATTGTCATGAAAAATGACAGGTTCACTATGGTGTGACATCAATCTTTCTTTTAAAAGATTCTTTAATTTCCGTTCTTCTAAATTAAAATATTTACAAAAAAAGGAAATAGTAGTGGGTGTATCAAATACTCTTAACGCAGCAATAACACCATATAGCTCTTTCCGCGTATAGGATTTATCATTTCCAAATTCCTTTTCTATAAAATCTGCCCATTCTTCCCAATCCAATTTGATATTCCCAGGTTTTGATGCTCTCTTCTTTAATTCAAAGAGAGTCCGGTAAATCAGTTCAACCAGACTAACAGCAGGCTTCCCGTATCTATTCAATATTGTCTGTATGCAGCTTAGCTTGTCCTGTTCTTCTACAATTCCCTCCTTTACAAGGAAAAGGGTACATTTATCCAGTATCTCTTTCCTTCTCTTCTGGGTTTCCGGAAATGGATAAGCTTCATAATTCTCTAACTCAAATGTGGGCTCAGACTGGTTTAAACCTTGTAACAGAATCATTTTGGCATCATCAAACCAATACAATAAAGAATCCTGCGCAGGGTCTGCAAGCAGTGAGAGTCTGTTTGTTCTCTCTGCCATAATAAGCTGTATTTTATCATTACCCGGCCACGCTTTTTGTAAATTTGAAAAAGAAGCTTTTCCTTCATAAGGATTATCAATACATAATAATACCTTTTGCCCGGCAGATATGGATGCTGCCAGAGACTTAAAAAAAGCTGATGCTTTCTGTTCCGTAATGACATTCTGGTCTGACAAAGATAACCAGACTGCTGTTCTTCCACAGGAGACCCACTGCACAGCCGCACGCATCATCAGACTTGTCTTCCCTAAGCCGCCATTTCCGGCAATAATAACAGGATGACTGCTCTCAGCTAATTCTGCCAGTTTTAGATTTGCCTTTATATGGGGAATATCATGCTCTGCACTGATTACTTTAAGCATTGTCTCAAATCTGTTATCCACCATATAAAAATGTTTTATGTCCAAATCGGTACATGAATATTTTGCATCTATAATATGGCTTGGAGAAATGGTAAAGGCTACATTATTGATGTCCTGCTGCTTTAATTCGTCTGTTAATTCCGAAATGCTTGCCAAGTTCTTCTCTAACGTTGTCAGCGTCCCCGCTAATTCATCCAATTTATTTTGTATCAATATGCCATGCAGCCACTCCACAAAATCCGGAATTTCCATCCATGCTTCCAACAAATACGCTAACATGATTTCTGCTTCTGCTTTGGTTGCAATATTTAAAGAAACCATATCCGCAACACCCGGTAAAGCATTCCGTTTTAAGCATGACTCCCAATAGTCAAGGATGTATTCTTCCACCGGTACACCGATATCGTTTTTCCTATATTCACAGTATTCACAATAGGAATCATATGCCTCTTTTGATTTTTCGCGTATGGCAGTAAAAGTTTCCTTAATATGGGTATCATTTCGACTTGTAAAGTAATCATAAAGCGTTATGAATGACCCTGCAGCTCCAATTCCAGTATTTAAACCTTTTAAGATTTTCTCTAAAATAGTATCCATTCAAAATTCCCCCTCTCGGAAAAATGACTTTCGTAATTTCCACCAAAAATAAACTTTTTTCCCTGTTTACACAATCTTCTTACAGATGTCTTTCAGACAGCATTTATCGCAGTAGGGCTTTGTCCGCGCCGTACAGACCTCTCTTCCATGGTTTACCAGTCTGTGGCAGAAATCACTGCCTTCCTCCAGCGGAATGATTTTCCATAATTCTTTTTCCACTTTGGCTGGCTCTTTGATACCGTCCACCAGTCCCATACGGTTTACCAGTCTGATGCAGTGGGTGTCTGTGACAATGGCAGGCTTGCCAAACACATCTCCCATAATCAGGTTGGCGCTTTTTCTTCCTACACCCGGCAGCTTTAACAAAGTATCAAAATCGTCGGGCACTTTTCCGTTGTATTCGTCTCTGAGCATTTTCATACAGGCGCTGATATCCCTGGCTTTGCTGGGCCCCAGTCCGCAGGGATGGACAATTCTTTCAATGTCTTCCACCTCTGCCTGCGCCAGTGCATCCACACTGGGATATTTGGCAAACAGTCCCTCTACTACCACATTCACTCTTGCATCCGTACACTGCGCGGCAAGACGTACGCTTACCAGCAGCTTCCATGCCTGGTCGTAGTCCAGTGTGCAGTCTGCATCGGGGTACTCCTTTTTTAATCTGTCTATGATTTCCAATGCCAGTTTTTTCTTCTCGGTTATTTTCATTGTCTTTTGTTTTCCTTTCTACTGCATGTTTTTCCATACCGATATACCACTTCAAAATGTCGAGAATCGTTTTTGAAATTGTAATTTCCTTTCCATAAACCAGCTTTACAGTCCGGCTGTCTCAAACTGCTCAAAGTCATTGAATTTCTTGATGTATCCATCATTCTCTGTAATTAACCGCACTAAATTACATTCCACTTCATGGGTCTTCACAGAAAACAAGTCAAGCTCATCATATTTATATTCACTTAACAAATCATAAGCCGGACATCCTGCTTCTCTGGCTCCTTCATCCAGATCACGCTGTAAACAAACCGCC
>CAZRZM010000177.1:0-6328 GCA_964604575.1 uncultured Acetatifactor sp. | reverse complement strand
AATCTTTCACAGGGAATTAAGGATAATACTTTAGTAGATGTCATCATAAATATGTATGAGAATAATTTTACGATTGAACAGATCGCATTGGCAACAAAGAAAAGTGTGGAAGAAGTCAAGGCTATCATTGAAAAGAGAATGCCTATGATGGCATAACCGCAGTAACTTAATAACACAGACAGTAAAGCAGCAAATTTGTTTTTGTGAAAACAGTTTACTGCTTTTTCTGTTTTCAGGGAGAAGGAAATCCGTATCCTTGCCCCTGCTCCTTATAAAATCAAGAGAGAAAAAACTGTTCCGGTGGAACAGCGGAAAAGACCTTGAAAACAAAATCCGCTATGCTATAATTAGTGCTGATAGGGTTTGGGGCGGAAATTGTAATTATGATGTCTGCTGTGCAGACTCTGACAAGAAGAACCGGGGAGAAATACAGAAATGGAAAATACGGTAATTGTGCGGGAGTATACTGCGTGGGATATCCCGGAAATGATAAATATATGGAATGAAGTAGTGGAGGAAGGGGTTGCCTTTCCCCAGGAGGAGTGTCTGGATGAAGTGACCGGGAAGGAGTTCTTTGCAGGACAGAGTTACTGTGGAGTTGCCGGAGAAGAAGGTTCCGGGAAAATACTGGGACTTTATATCCTGCATCCCAACAATGTGGGAAGATGCGGGCATATCTGCAATGCCAGCTATGCGGTGGCATCTGGAAACAGAGGACTTCATATCGGAGAAAAGCTGGTGCTTGACTGTATCAGTCAGGCAGGAAAACTGGGTTTTAAAATATTACAGTTCAATGCGGTGGTGGCTACAAATGTCCACGCGAGACACTTGTATGAGAGAATCGGTTTTAGGCAGCTTGGCACCATTCCCGGAGGCTTCCGCTTAAAGGATGGACGGTACGAGGATATCTGCCCTTATTATATGGAAGTGTAGACTGTGACAGAGTTTTGGAGGCAGCTTATGATAAATGTTTTTGCAAGAAACAGATTATTTAAAACATTAAGGGAATTGGGGGTGGAGCGATGAATCTGATTTACAAAAAAGCCACAATAGAAGATATAGAGTTATTGACGAAAACGAGAGTACAGATTCTTCGTGCCGCCAACCACTTGTCCGACAATGTGGATATGGGCGAAGTGGAGAAGCAGTCCTTTGCATATTATCGAACGGCTTTGGCAGACGAAAGCCACACTGCTTATCTGGTTTTTGACGGGGAAAACGTTGTGGGAGCGGGCGGTGTCAGCTATTACCAGGTGATGCCCACCTATCACAATGTCAGTGGCAGAAAAGCCTATATCATGAATATGTACACACATCCTGATTACAGAAGAAAAGGGATTGCCTGCAGAACGCTGGAGCTGCTGGTGGAAGATGCCCGGGAAAAAGGAATTACGGCTGTTTCTCTGGAAGCCACAGACATGGGCAGACCATTATACGAAAAATTTGGTTTTGTGGCTATGACACATGAGATGGAATTACCAATGGAATTGTAATAGAAAAAAGGAGAAGCCGGAATGTCTTATGCAATGGTTCACTTAGAGGTGGCGTATAGATTATTGGATAAATATGACTGGATTGTGAAAAAAGGCGATTTTATGTTGGGAGCCGTTGCGCCCGACGCAGTTCATTTTCATGATGAATATAAAGTTTCATTAAAGGAACAGAGTCATCTGTGGAACTGTGGGCCTAAGTGGGGAGTGACGCTTTACTCTGACAAATGGAAAGGAAATATTTTAAAGTTCTGGGAGGAGCATAAAGGGGATGAAAACAGGGATTTTATAGCAGGTTACTGTGTCCATATTCTGACGGACTGGTTGAATGATTTAAGGATATGGAGTCCCTTTAAGAAGGAAAATATGGAAGGGGACAATGTGGAAGAAATTTACCATATTTATGGGCAGGAAGCATACGGAAGCGACCAGTGGTTGTTTTGGCATGGCGATAACAGCGGGGAAATATGGAAACTGTTACCGGAGGGTCAGCCCTTCACCATTCCGGGGTGTATTATGAAGGAGGACATAGAACGCCAGAAAAAATACATACTGATAGAGCAGTATAAAGACAGGGAGCAGGTGGACATCAGCGGATATCATTACTGCACGAAGGATATCATGTGTGCCTTTATGGATGAGTGTGTGGAGGTTATCGCTGAACTGCTGCACTTATAAATGAAAATGTATTTTAATTCCCCATCTGAGATGGGGAGAATGGAAATTGCGGATTATGTTCCGTCATTATCACTTGGAGAATTAAAAGAGCTTGAGGCCGAGGTCATGAAGTTAGCGTAATCAGTAAAAAATTTAATCAAAAACAGCGTAGGGGCACATGGAACAGTAATAGTAAACCATGCGTCTTTTTTGTGCCCGAAAGGGAGGAACATGATTTCCTGACTTAAAAGCTGTGTTTTGGAAATAATATGGGAAATACAGAAAAAAAAGATGCAACATTTGTCTACAAAATGTTGCATCTTCTTGTTTACACAAGTTATATCGGCGTCATTTTCAAATACTTTATAGCAGATTGAAAAAAATTTCAAATATTTTTGCCGGATATTTTTCACAGATGAATCTCCTGATACACTCTGTCCCTGTCCTCCTGCTCAATGCACAGATAACGCTGTGTAACATGGTATGAAGAGTGGTTGTAGATATCCATCAGCATAGCGGGAGGCACTCCCTGCTTCCAGGCATGATAGCCAAAGGTCTTGCGGAGCGAGTGGCAACTGATGCACTCTTCTATTCCCGCATATTCCGCCGCCTTTTTAATGATGCGAAAGGCCTGTGAGCGGGAAAGGTGTTCCTTTGACTGCTTGCCGCCGGGAAGGAGATACTGTTCCCCGTCTGTATAGCGGAAATGGTCCTGCAGGATGCCAAGGACTTCCATGCAGGAGGCGTTGACCGCCACAGTGCGCTCCTTTCCCGTTTTCTGTTCCGGCACACAGATGTGCTCTCTAAACTGCCCGGTATTTTCGTTAAACACATCCTTCCATTTCAGGTTCAGAAGGTCACCTATCCGAAAGGCGGTGTTCAGTCCCAGAATAATCATAGCATAGTTGCGGCATTCCGGTTTTTCTTTTTGATAATACTCCTTGAATTTTTCCAGTTTTGCTTCGTTCCTGATGGGATATGTCGTGCTCATAATCTGTCTCCTTTGCGTCTGTTAGTATTGGCTATTCTAATTGTTGTTTCCAGTTAATACAGATGTGGTGTTGTAATGCAACATTTTGTAGACAAATGTTGCATGGAACAGACAAAAAAGAGGCAGGGAAAGTCGGAATGCGACAAGGAGGTTACCTATGTTAAGACTGACAGTGAGCACAGAGGAATACCTGATGCTGGGGGATGACATCAAACTCATTTTTCTCGGCGGCACGGGCAAGCACTTAAGAATCATGCTGGATGTGCCCAAGGAGATAAATGTGGTGCGCAGCAGTGTACTGGAAAAGTATGCGGCGGACCCGGAGGCACGAACAAAGCTTCCAAAGTATTACGCGCAGACGGAGCACCCGGAGAAGTATGTGAAAAAGAAGTCGGGGAAGGAACCGCACATAGGGGAGGAGAACGCGGCAGGAGTTCCGAAAACCTTTGTCGTCCATAAAAAGGTGGGGGCAAAAGGGTAGGTTTCCCAAAAGTGGGGGGCGGAAAAACAGAATCAAAAACAGAATAAGGTAATAACCGGACGGTCCCGGTTCTGCAGCCAGGGCCCGGCGCAGAGGCGGGATGGCCCGGTCATTATAGAAGAGCGCGACAGTGCAAAAGTCCGAAAGTGCAGAGCATGGGAGGTACAAGGCACTGGAAACGTAGGGAACCGAAATGCGTAGAATGCTGAAATTGCATGACACTTTCCGGAACCCGGAACCAGTAAACAAGAAGTGGCTGCAAACGGATTTGCGGCCTGCAAAATCAAGGAGGGAACATTATGGTAGTACAACACAACTTAACGGCAATGAACTCTAACAGAATGCTGGGACTGACAACATCCACCCAGGCAAAGTCAACGGAGAAGCTTTCTTCCGGCTACAAGGTAAACCGTGCGGCGGACGATGCGGCAGGACTGGCAATTTCCGAGAAGATGAGACGCCAGATTCGCGGTCTGACCCAGGCTTCCCTGAATGCCCAGGACGGAATCTCCTGCGTGCAGACGGCAGAGGGTGCACTGAACGAGGTGCACGACATGCTGCAGAGAATGAACGAGCTGGCAGTAAAGGCGGCAAACGGAACCAACCAGTCAGAGGACAGGGACTATATCCAGTCTGAGGTTGCCCAGTTAATCGAGGAGGTTGACAGGGTTGCCCAAACAACTACCTTCAATGAGAGAATGCTTCTGAATGGAGACTTTAGTGAGGTTGAACTTCAGGTGGGTTCTGAAAGTGTAGATGGCAATCAGATTAAGATTACCATTGATGCAATGGATGCCGCCGGTTTGGGAATCGACGGGATTGATGTATCCGGCGAAGATGGAAGTGGTGGCAAAGATGCAATTGAAACAGTCAAAGCTGCCATTACAGCTTTAAATAAACAGCGTTCCGACCTCGGTTCTTACCAGAACAGACTGGAGCATACCATCAAGAACCTTGACAACGTGGTTGAAAACACTACTGCGGCTGAAAGCCAGATTCGTGATACTGACATGGCGACGGAGATGGTTGCGTACTCCAACAATCAGATTCTTGCCCAGGCGGGTCAGTCCATGCTGGCTCAGTCCAACCAGGCAAACCAGGGCGTACTGGCGCTGATTCAGTAATAAACGGATGCACATGGTGGAAAACGGAAAGGAAAGTGACGTTTTGGAACCTGATATTTTAAAAGATGGACAGAAAAATTCCATACAGGAGAAACGCGGCAGCGGAAAAAAAGCTGCCGTTGTCCTCCTCATTGTGCTGCTGCTCGCCATCCTTGGGGTACTGGTAGGACTGCTGCTTAGGCAGGAACAGCATGCGGACAAGGTGGATTCAGACGGCATGGATTACGAAGTGAACGTCATCACCGATGATACGGATGCTTTGCAGGACGCAGTGGACCGGATGGTGGAGAAAGCGAAGGAAGGGCAGATGGCGCTGTCCATGAGGACGGAGGCATACAGTGAGGACGGCAGGACTTTTGTCTGCTATCTGGGTAATTCGGAGCAGAACAGATATGACATGTTCATGGTTCTGTATCGGGATGACACTCAGGAGGAACTGTACCGCACCGGACTGATTCCCATCGGCTCCCATATGGAGGAGTTTACTTTGGAGGAGGCGCTGGAGCCGGGACGGTACGAAGCCACCATTGTCTACAATCAGGTGGAGGAGGACCGGGAAACCGTGCATGCCCAGGTAAACGTGGGTATTCTGCTCATTGTGAAATAATGGGACATCATTATATGGTGGAAAGCGGTTATGGAGCAATGGGGAATACATAGAGTAATGTTGCAAAAAAATAACAGACGGCACATCCGTGCCGGGAAAAGGAGAAGACTTTATGAAGAAAAAAATTATTGCATTAATGCTGGCATCGGCAATGGTAATGGGAATGGGATTGACAGCATCAGCGGAGAATATAACCGCTATTGATGAACAAGGCACACCAGTGGAAGTGACTTCCTCACAAAACCTTCCTACAATAAACATTACGGTACCGACAAGTCTGGAAATTGTGATTAATCCTTATCAGATGTCTTATACTCTCGGTGATGGTACTTCCAGTGACCAGATTGTCTGCGCAGAAGAGGAAATTGTGAATGAGAGTAATGTTGCAATTGCTGTAAATGTGAAAGAGCTTACTGCAAAAGAGGTTAAAGAGGGTATTACCTTTGCCACAGCGCCTATAACATCCAAAGATACCGGAAAGAGCGTGTTCCTGTATCTGGAGGCGGTAAAAAACTCTGACAATTTTGCATCTGCGTATAATAAGACGTCCACATCCCAGGTGGCAGTTCCTGATGCGACAACAGCAGGTACGAAGGTGAAAGCAGCAGAAAAGGCAAGTATCGTGATACTGGATAAGGGCAGTGAAACAGCTACAACAGCAAAAGTTAAGGTTGGCGGAAGTGTGGTTGCCAATCCGACCAAGACGGTGACAAATGATGACAAGACAAAAACTACTTTAGATGACCCCTGGACCAGTGAGGATACATTCAAAATTTCCTTTAAGTTTACCTTCACTCCCCAGGTTGTTGCAACAACAACTCCCTAAAGGGATACCGTTCAAACATTATCATATGTAATTATAAAAAACAAAATTTTTCACAGCACCGGAGAGCCACGGCATCTCCGGTGCTGTTTGTTGCCCCAGGTAACAGACAATATGTAATGACCCCGCATTTGTAATCTCGTGGATTTACCTGT
>CAZRZM010000176.1:0-6330 GCA_964604575.1 uncultured Acetatifactor sp. | reverse complement strand
ATTGTTTATACAATTTTACTTTTTTTGCAACAAAAACGCTTCCGCAATCAACAAATCTTCCGGCGTTGTTATTTTGATATTCTGATAAGCCCCCTCCACCAGTTTTACTTTCTGTTCGGTAAAGAGTTCTATCACGCTGGCGTCATCGGTAACCATGGTCCCTTTTTTCTGCCATTGCGCCAGCTCCGTATATAGTTTTTCATAAGCCGACTTTATTAATTCCACTTCAAAAACCTGGGGAGTCTGAATACTCCAGACCTTTTTCCGCTCAGGTGTGCCTGCTGCAAAACCATTCTCATCTGCAATTTTCACAGTATCCTTGGAAGGCACTGCCGCAACACAGGCACCAAACTGCCTGGCTGCCTCATAAGTATTGCGGATGATTGCTTCCGTCAAAAAAGGACGCGCCCCATCATGTATCAGAACATATCCATCGTGATTAGGAACACGCATATCTCCATCATCTATTATGCGGAGGGCATTTCCCACAGACAGATATCTCTCCGCCCCTCCTGCTGTTATTGTGTCTACTTTCCGAAAACCATAGCGTTCTACTATCTCCTGGCGGACATAGGCAATATCCTCTGCCCCGGTCACAAGAATGCAGTCATCTATAATCTCTGAGGTTTCAATGGTATGCAGAGCATACCAGATAAGCGGTTTCCCATCAAGCAGCATAAACTGTTTTGCCACCCTGCTCTGCATTCTGCTGCCACTGCCCGCTGCCAGTAAAACAGCGGTACATCTCTTCTTTTTCCGGTTTTGGTCCATCCGCGTATTCTCCTATCTTTGAGAGGATTCTCCCAGTTTTAAGTTAGGCACTGCATTCAAATCATATCCGCTACGGACACCTTTTATGTATTCATAATATCCGGCAACCCCTATCATTGCCGCATTATCAGTGCAGAAAATAGGGGATGGATGATAAAATCTGATATTGCGTACCGCGCATTCCTTCTCCAGCGCCGCCCGGAGGGAAGAATTGGAAGCAACTCCTCCTGCTATGGCAAATTTATCAAATCCATATGCCTGTACTGCATGCAGCGAATGTTCCACCAGCACATCAATCACCGCTTTCTGGAAAGAGGCGGCTACATCTGCCTGACAAAACGGTTCATTCTTCATCCGGCATCCATTCAGATAATTGAGTACTGCGGATTTCAATCCGCTGAAACTAAAGTCATATTCGTTCCCATCCACTTTTGCTCTCGGAAAAGTGATGGCATCGGGGTTCCCCTCCCTGGATAATTTATCAATCTTGGGTCCCCCCGGATATCCCAGTCCAATCGCCCGGGCAACTTTATCAAAAGCCTCCCCCGCCGCATCGTCCCTTGTTCTGCCTATAATTTCATAGACACCATAGTCTTTTACCACAACAAGATGTGAATGTCCTCCTGATGCAACCAGACATACAAAGGGTGGTTCCAGTTCTTTATTTTCAATATAATTGGCACTGATATGTCCTTCAATATGGTGGACTCCCACCAGAGGGAGCCCGGTGGCAAAGCTGATTGCTTTTGCCTCTGACACTCCTACCAGCAATGCTCCTACCAGACCGGGACCATAGGTTACGGCAATGGCAGTGATATCCTGTAAGGTAACTTCTGCTTTGTTCAGGGCTTCCTCTATGACCTGGTTTATTTTTTCAATATGCTTGCGGGATGCAATTTCCGGCACCACGCCCCCATATAAGGTATGCAGTTCTATCTGGGAGGAAATGATATTGGATAACACCTCTCTGCCATTTTTGACAACAGAAGCAGCCGTTTCGTCGCAGGAGCTTTCTATTGCCAATATTAATATGTCATTCACTATTCTTCCTCCTGGTTCGTTGTATCCTTCCATCCATATATCTTCCAACGCTTCTGTTCGTCCCGGCGCAGCAGATATGTATAAGTCATGGGATAGCTGGTACTTCCCTCCATAACCGTATAACCACACATAATTTTGGCAAAAGAATCTCCATCTATTTCATCATAAACTACATTCGTACTGGCCGCAACCGAGCAGTTGGTAAGCCGGCGTTTATTATCAGTGAAGGTCTTCACTTCTCCTTTTAAATTCAAAATATTTGTTTCCACATCATTTGCCTCAAGCAGTTCCGCATCATACATTTCTCTTGCCTTATAAACCAAATCTTCGAGCTCGTCTTCCGTACACTCTTCATTATAAAAGCATTTCATAATTTCATTATAATATTTTACCACCTCTTTGGGCGTGGAGGGATAATCTCCGGTCAGATTTCTGCCAAGGACCAGTTGTACAGCCGTCATATTGGCATCATCATTCTTGAACTGCGACTTATTCGACAGGTACGCATAGTATCCAACCACTATTACAATAAGAACTGCAGATATAATTGTCACTTTGGTAACAGATTTGTTCATATGTCATCACTCTCTATTTTCTATTTTAATCTTCTTCTGAGAATCTGAGTTCAATGGTTCTCTTATCCTTCGCGGCAACTGCCCGGGGGAAAATTTTTTTCACTTCTCCCATATATTCTTCAGGGTGCATTAAGGAAGGGCTGTAGTGAGTCAGCCACATCTGGGGAACATCCGCCTGCTTTGCGATTCTGGCAGCCTCATACATTGTCATGTGTCTGTGCTCTTTCGCCTTGGACAGCTTATCCGGCTCTCCATACATTCCCTCCAGTATCAGCAAATCGCTGCCAACTGCATGTTGTACAATACTTTCGGTAGGACGTGTGTCGGTACAATAGGTTACTTTTAATCCTTTGCGCGGCGCCCCCATAACCATATCGGGTGTATAGGTACAGTTCTCCACCGTAACCGTTTCACCTTTCTGAAGTCTGTTCCAAATCTGCACCGGAATTCCTTCCTCCACCGCCTTATCACGATTAAACTTTCCTGCCCTGTCAATACGAAGACTATATCCATAGCATACCACATTATGGTTCACCTTGAAAGCCTCTATCTCAAAACCATCAAAAGAAAAGGTCTGCTCGTTCTCTGTAATTTCCATAAATTGAATTTCAAAGGGAAGCTCCGGCGCAATCATGCGCAGGGCATTTACCACTCTGGTCAGTCCCTTCGGTCCAATCATAATAAGAGGTTCTGTACGTTCTGCATTGCCCATGGTAAGAAGCATCCCCGGCAACCCGCTGATATGGTCTGCATGATAATGGGTAAAGCACATAATATCTATAGGTTTAGGACTCCAGCCCTTTTCTTTCATGGCAATCTGGGTTCCTTCGCCACAGTCTATCAATATGCTTTTTCCATTATAACGCATCATCAGTGAGGTCAGCCACCGATAAGGCAGGGGCATCATTCCTCCCGTTCCAAGCAAACAAACGTCTAACATGTTACCATTCCATACTTTCCGGACGGTCCTGCCGCCCTTTTATCAAAATTCCTGCTCCTGGTCCTCCGTAACCGGAACCCTGAACTGTGCTATGATTTTATCATAACATTCTTCACACAAATCAAACTGGTGTCTGGTTCCATCTTTCCCACTGAAATATCCGAAAACATGGTTCAGTGAAATACATTCTTCTTTTAAATATCCATTCCCCAGCTTTAATGCCTTACCACAGCCATTGCAAATTACTTCTGTCAAATCCCCACTTTGTTTCTGCTCGTATTTACGCATCGTTTCCTCCCTGTCGGTGTGCTTTTATTCCCGCGAGCAATGAGCCAAGCGGCCGTGCTTGCACGGACAGTTGGCGAATGCCGCGAGGGTCAAATACCTCGCAGCTTGTTGCGGGGTATTTGACTATCTTGTTCAATCTGAATTCATTATACGAGTTTCCATTTTCATTTTTAAGTGGTAATTTATTGTAACTGTTCAGAATAGTTATGTAATTTTTTCCTTATCTGCGCCACATTATCATGGCGTCCTCAGTTGGCTTTTCATAAAAATCAGGACGGATGCCTTCTGAGACAAATCCGTATTTTTCATAAATATGAATCGCCGGGGCATTGCTGACGCGCACTTCAAGGGTGAATGCTTCTATTCCTTCCGCTTCTCCTGTACGGATAAGCTCCTGCAGCAGGCGCTGTGCTATGCCTTTATTACGAAACTGACTGTCCACAACTACATTATCAATATTTCCCTCGCCAAAACTATTAGTCAGTCCACAGCAGCCTGCCACTTTTCCCTCGACTTCCGCAACCAGATATAGGCAGTAGTCATGGTGCAGCAGATTTGCAAAATCTTTAGAAGACCACGGCACACTAAAAGACTCTGCTTCAATACGGGTCAGTTCCACAATATCTGTCTCCAGAAGTTTTCTGATAATTATATCCAAATAAAACCACACCTTTCCATGCACTGCTCTGAATAGTTTATATAAGATAGGAGCGCTGTGCCTCCTGCTCTGCCTGGCTCTTGCGCAGATATTCGGGCTGGTGTGCCGCCGCGGATACTGTTTTTCCTTCTTTATAATAGATAATTCCCAGCGCTGCAACGGATGCTGCTCTCTGTCTGTTATTGGACGCCGGTGCAAATGTATAGGGTACCTGCATCTGCTCTCTTATTATATCGCCATAAACCGGAACACCGTCGCCCAGAAAAATCACTTCTCTGCCCAGCTCATTCAAAGAGTCTATTATCTCCGAAATGCCTGCTGCGCGCTGCGGTTCCACAATCTGCATACAATATGCTCCATCCGCTTTCTCAAAAGAATATATTCCGGTATACACCTGACTGCGTCTGGCATCTATCAGAGGGCAGACCAACTGGGTACAGCCACACAGATTGTATGCCATTCCTTCCAGGGTGGGAACCTCAACCAGTGGTTTGTTTAATGCCAGCCCCAGTCCCTTTGCGGTTGCAGCACCGATACGAAGCCCGGTAAAGGAGCCGGGTCCCGATGCAATGGCAATGGCATCCAACTGGTTCATATCCAAATCCACCATTTTTTTCAATTCCTCCAACATGGGAAGCAGGGTCTGGGAATGTGTTTTCTTATAATTGGCAGTGTACTCCGCAAGTAAGATGTCGTCTTCCACCAACGCCACACCTGCCACCATGCCCGAACTGTCCAGTCCTAGTATTTTCATTCCAATCTCCATTCCAAAAGGGTTTTCATCGTGTGCACTGCTCTACTGTTATTTTACGGTAATCAAAGCCTTTTTCCAAGTCCTTTTCGATAGTAATTTGAAAATAGGCTTCCGGCAGTATCTCTTCTATTAAATCAGCCCATTCCACAAGGCAGATTCCTTCTCCGTAAAAACAGTCCTCATAACCTATTTCCTCCATCTCTTCCACATCCGAGATGCGATAGACATCAAAATGATAAAAAGGCATTCTGCCTTCCTCATATATCTGCAGAATCGTGAATGTAGGGCTGTTGACCGGTTCCGTTATATCCAGTCCCAGAGCAACTCCCTGGGTAAATACGGTCTTGCCCACGCCCAAATCTCCAATCAGTGTATAAACTTGTCCCGGCCTGCTGTTTTGCCCTATTCTGATTCCAAACGCCCTGGTCTCCTCAGGGCTGTTGGTTTCCGTCACTTCTATTATTTTTTTGTCCGGCTGCATGTCACTCTTATCCCCCGCTGTTTGTCTGCTCACTGCGTTCGCGCCTGATTTAGGAGATTTCCACACTATGCGCGAATCTTCACTTTGGAAGGAGGCATATACATGGAAATCACTTCTATAACGGTTGTTTTTTTATCTCCCATCTGACTTTTAGGAAAAATCGTCGCATTTACCCGGGAAGTATATACAATGATACTGCGTCCTGTGGAAACTGCCTTCACCATGTTCTCCCACACCTGGGTAGTACTTGTTTCTCCCTGGGATATGGTAATGCCGTTCTCATCAAGCACATAATGAAGCGGCTGTCTGAAAACCGGATTGTTCAACGCCTGTTGTCTGCTTTTGATAAACAACACCCATGGAAGGTATAAAAGCAATACAATACCTCCAATCAGAAGCAGCCAGTATTTTGTGGAAAGCGCCACCAGCACCATCACTGCCCCCAGCGCACTGCCCATAATACCGGCGGGACTGTTATAAGAGTGCATCAACATATAGTCATATAAATCTCCTGCACCTATTTTAATATCCACCTCAACCATAAATGTCCTCTTTTCTTTTTCCTGATTCCGGGAACATATCAGGCTCGAAAAAGCACCTACGCCGTAGGTGCTTTTTGAAATTACTTCTATTATAAAGTTTTTCCGTAAAAATGCAAGTCCCTGTTGCGATTCCTTATGGTAACAGATAACAGTTGAGCTTTTCATTTTCCAAATATAATTTGCGATAATCGAGGTGCTGTGTCAGGGCTTCTGTCAGCAGGCATGGTGGAGGATGGTGATTTTTCTTACCGGGCAGTCACGAAACAAGGGAAATTGCACA
>CAZRZM010000175.1:0-6373 GCA_964604575.1 uncultured Acetatifactor sp. | reverse complement strand
TCCCGCGGGACGGCCCGGAATTTTCAGGGTTGCATTACTGTCTGGTTGTCAAGGTACTGTGTTGTTGTTTTGTCAACAGCAACTCTGATATAATATCATTGTTTCTGCGGCTTGTCAACAACTTTTTTAAAATTATTTTCGACTTTTTACAAAGCCTTCGTTGTTTCGGTATTCCTCAACAACGAAATTGAGTATACCACTCTATTTTACAGTTGTCAACAAGAAAATCATATTTTTTTCCATTTTTATGAACAATTTATTTTACCATAGAAAAAAGCCTATAAAATAGGCTTTTTCGACACTTTAACACTTTATCGCAGCACATATATTGACAGTATTTGTGGACTACATAAGCTGAATTGTATATGTTTTTGCTTCATTTTTCAGTTTTAATGAAATTGTTGTAATTTCATCTGCCATCTCCTGCTCCACTTCAATCATCAACAACGTATCTGCATTTCCTCCGGCAGGAATATTGTCTCTATATGTGGATAAATCTTCCATCAACATAGTGGTGAGCGTATTTCTGGTATAAGTTCCATTTACAGTAACTTTGATATCCTGATTCTGTGAAAGTAAATCCACCATCTGCTCCGATGCTGTCTGGTTACTTATCTGAAAATGCAGCATCAACAGCTTTTTCCCTTCCACAGCATCCACAGAAAAGAAATCACTTGCCATGCTGTCCCCGGTATCATATCCCATATATATAATCTGGACTCCCTCCGGTAAATCCCAGACTTCATCCAGACTGTCTGCTGTATCCACCCCTGTGTCCACTGTCTCTGACTCACTGTTATCTACAATGGGAGTGTCGGCAACCGGGTCCATGCCTGCGGGTTCCTGGGACATCTCTTTCTCTTTTTGGGCTTCCAGACGTTTTTGTTCTTTCTCCTCCCAGGCCTCTACTTCTGCCATGTCTACCAGACGGCTTCTATGATTGGCATCATATTTCAGCAAAAGATGCGCCGCATATTCTCCTACTGCGTTTTCCTCCGCCTCTGTCATATTCGGGAATTTCCCTCCACATCCTGAAAGGGAAATCACCATCCCTAATAAAACCACTCCAAATCGTACATTCTGTTTTCCCATAACTTATTCCACTCCATTCCGGCTGTTATTTTTCTTTTCCAGAACCATATAAATTGCAGCAATAATCAACGCAATCACACCTACTACAAGAAATACTATCGTCTTCTGCAGAGTAGGCGCTCCAAAATAATCATGTAATACCAGTTTACCACATACAAGCAGAGAAAGCACCAGTCCATATATACGCACTGCCTTTTCCTGTGAAACAAACCCGATTCCGACACACACCAGTGCAATCACCATTAACAGAGCACTGTTCAAAACCGGCATACTGGTTTTGAATATGAAAGCCATATAGGATAAGAAAACTGCCAGAACCAGATTTTTACCTTTAAATCCCATATGATATTTATCCTGTAGTGTCAAAACTATGGTCGCCACGCCAAACACAAGCATACATAAAAAGGTTATATATGCATTCCGGTATATTGGATTCGTCAAAAGCAGCATACAGACAGTCTGCCCTGCCAGCACCAGTACATTATAGACAAGGATTCCTTTCCCCTGCCATCTTTTTACATTATTAAACAGAAGAATCCCCATAAAAAGGATTCCTGCAAACAAAGGCAGTTTCAGTATCGTCGGAACATATAACGCCGCAGACAGTGCAATGGTAAAAGTGATAATACTTTCATGATAAGTCTTCCATGTGGTGATACACAAAATGCTCAACAATAATCCCACAAGCAGTAATGTACCATACGTTTTGTCATAGTACAACACTCCTGCCAGACAGCATACTGCTGTAACCACTGCCTCACTCACCCGCAGTGCCGGTATTTTCCATAATGCCAGAATTTTTGTACAGATAAGCAGGCCCAGAAGACAATACAACGCTGCCTCTTCCCCTAATGACACACCATATATCATAAATACCAGGGCATTTAACAAATACCAGGGTGCCCATTTTACCTCTGTTTTCCATAAAAGAATCATCGTCAGGACAACACTGAACACAATTCCCGCCATCACGCTGTGACGGAGCCATTGTTCTGTATACAGTTTAGTGCCTGCCTCAACTATCATCCAAAAATAACAGAAAGCACACAAGCCATAGGTAACCAGACAAGGAATATTATCCGGTTCTTCTCCGGGAAGGGCAGACTGCTTCTGCCTTTTCACCCAGACTATATAAATCAGGTGGACAATAAACAGTGACACAACCGCAAATGCAGCACATGCCTCATACGGTACATGATACCACATTGCTTTCCAAAAATACAATATGGAAAAAATAGTATGGACCGACATATACGTAGCAAAAAATCCGGTTCCGGATTTTCTGACGGGTACACAGATACATACCAGGTTCAAACCCAGTATTACGGCTGTCACAACAAGAGATTCTGCCAGCGTAAATCCATCCTTCCATGCCAGCAGACACACAAAGCAGGAAAACATTCCAAGAAAGCGGTATCCTACCGCATCCCGCTTTCTGCTTAACACAATCACAAACAAGGTAACTGCCACTGTAATTCCAAGCGCAACCCATGTATTAATATTCTTCAGTGCAAGATAATTTACCAGCGTAGACAGATACAGACCGCCTATACTGATTGCGGAAATCGTAGCTCCAAGTCTCTGCCACCTGCGGTATAAAACACATTCTGCCAGTACCAGAAACAGCAGTGACACCGCATAAAGGCTCATTCCCCTTATCATGCCGTTCATGAAATTCATTCCCAGCATAACCAGCGCGGACAAAACGAAAATACCACCCACAACACTGAGCAGAATCGCTCCCACCTTAAACTCCACAGAAGTCTTTGGTCTGTTCACCGGCTGACTGCTCCCATTATTCTGGTCACCGCCGGAAAACACCCCAGTCTGCGGTGCCATCGGCCGGGGCACTGTTTCACTCTGCGTGGGCACTGCCGGCTGGGGCACTGTTTCACTCTGCGTGGGCACTGCCTGTGGAGGTATTACCTGCCGGGGTACTGTCATATTCGGTGGAGGTACTAACATGCTCTGCACTCTCTGCTGGTAAATTTTAATGTTTTTATCTAGCTCATCTTCCAGCAAATCAATCTGATATTTCTGATTAATAATCCGTCCCTGCAGTTCTCTTAAATAATTCGTAAAATAAATATCTCTCGATTCCGCCATTAAACTGCGGACCTTGCTGTCCAACTCTTCTATAATTCCCATAATATAACTCCATTCTATCTGACCTGCACAGTATATACCGCATATTTTGCAATATCCTGCCTATGGCAGTTAACGCGAATCCAGATGCCATCCTCATGGTATTCCTGTTCCAGTATGGTTGCATTTTCCATAAAATAAGATGCAACACTTCCTTTATCATAAGGTATGAGGAAACAGCATTCCTCCCAGTCTGCATAGAGACGCTGCTGAATCATCCTGGCAAGTTCCCGGATTCCAACATCCTGCCCCGCCGCCATATGAATATGGTTTCCTGTCACTTTTGGCAGATTCTCCATTCCAGTCTTATCCACCTTATTATACACTACAATCTGTGGAATGTCAGCAGTTTCTAACTCTTTTAATGTTTCTGCCGTTACTTCCATGTGCTCTTTGTAATTTTCATCTGCATAATCAACCACCTGAACCAGCAAATCTGCATATTTTATCTCTTGAAGCGTAGACTGAAATGCTTTAATCAGTCCATGTGGAAGCTTATGAATAAATCCCACTGTATCTGTTAGAAAAAAGGGGGTGTTGTCACCCATGTCTATATATCGCACACTGGTCTCCAAAGTTGCAAACAGCATATCCTTTTCCAGAACTTTTTTTTCCCCACTCTGTCCATAATGCTGCACCATATGATTCATAATAGTAGATTTTCCGGCATTTGTGTATCCCACCAATGCCACCTGCGGGATTCTCGACATGTTTCTTTTCTTTCTCTGGGTATTACGGGACTGTTGTATATGCTCCAGTTCTTTCTTAAGCTCGCTGATACGATGTTCAATTTTTCTGCGGTCCAGCTCCAGCTTTTTTTCACCCACACCTTTGTTACTGAGACTGCCACTGGTGCCTCCCTGTCTTCCCAGAGACTCACGCATCCCCACAAGCCGGGGCAGCATATATTGCAGTCTCGCAGTCTCCACCTGCAGTTTTGCTTCCCTTGTTCTGGCACGAAGAGCAAAAATATCCAGTATCACATTGGTTCTGTCCAGCACCGGCAAGTCCAGTTCCTTTCCCAGATTACGAATCTGGGACGGGGATAGCGTGTTGTCAAAAATTACCTCTTCTGCTTCACACTCACAGGCAAACTCCTTTACCTCCGCCACTTTTCCCGTTCCGATATAAAATGCCTTGTTTATATTATCCATCCGCTGGGTAATAATACCAGCCACCCGTTTCCCCACTGCTTCCGCCAGACTCTTTAATTCCTCTATGGAATGCTCAAAATCATTCTCTTCCCCGATATCCACACCCACCAGCAACACTCTGGTTTCTTCTAATTCCACTGTTTCTTCTTTCATATATACCCCCTGTGCACAGAACCAGTCTGTCAACAATTGTCTGCAACCATATCCAGCTCAAACCAGAAAAGCACGCCATCTTCTCTGTTTTCCACTCCGTATTTCTGGTGCATGGAATCCATAATTGCTTTTACAATAGATAATCCCACACCGCTTCCGCCATACTCCCTGGTACGCGCCTTGTCCACTTTGTAAAATTTTTCCCAGATATGCTCTATAGATTCCTCCGGAATTGGTATTCCGGTATTATAAACATTTACCCGGACCTTGTTCTCTTTCTGTTCCAGACTGATTTCTATCCTTTTTGCAGCATCACAGTGATTCACTGCATTGGTATAATAATTCATAAACACTTCTTCCGTCTTGTACTCGTCTGCCCAGACATAAACAGGTTCATAATGTTTCATAATCACTTCAATGTTACTTTGACTGGTCAGAATTGTGGCGGACTGAACATAATTCTCAATCATTTCCACAATATCAAAACGTTCCATACTAACCACATCCGTACCAAATTCAATCTGGTTCAGGGTCAGCAGCTTCTGCACCATCTGGTTCATTTTGGCAGCCTCATCCACGATAACTTCACAATAAAAGCTCCTGCTTGCCGGGTCATCATTGATTCCCTCCTGCAGCCCTTCCGCATATCCCTGAATCAGTGCAATGGGCGTCTTTAACTCATGGGATACATTGGCAAGAAATTCCTTGCGCATCTCGTCAATCTGTTCTTTTTTCGCAATATCCTGCTGCAGCTCATTATTTGCCGTCTTTAACTCTGATATTGCTTTCTCCAAAGATGCCGACAGCTTATTGATATTCTGCCCCAGCAAATCAATCTCATTATGAGCTTTTTCCTGGTATTTTGCCTCAAAATCAAGATGTACCATCTGCTCGGAAATCCGGTTTAGTTTTAAAATGGGCCGGGTAATCCTGCGGGATACAAACCAGATAATAATGCCGCCTGCCACAGCCCCAACACCACCCACATAGGTAAAAAATCTGCTGGCAATTTTGGCGCTTTCGCGGATACTCTCATAGGGTGTGCGCATCACAAAAGAAATACCGGAGTTTAACCTGCCACACAGCTCCAGATATTCGTTTCCTTCCACCGATGTTCTCTGTAACGTATATCCCTCCCCGACCTCCAGCACTTCTTTCACATCCATTGGGAAACCAAAGATGTACCCAATCAGACGGTTCTCCAGTTCTTTTCCTCCGTTGGAGGAAATATATTTTATCTGGGAATTAATATCCATGATACAAATAGAAATATTATTGTTACGGCATACCCTGCCCAGTTCCTGCTGAAATTGTTCCGAGCCATAGCTGTCACTGTTTGCCGCCTGCTTAATGGAATAATAGGCATCAAAAATCACCTGTTCCTTTGTGCGCTGATAATAGTCCTCCAGAAACAGGCTGTTAACAAGCAGGCATAACAGAATTACGCCCACCATAAGTCCTATGAATATTAACGAAAACTGCCTTCTTATTGAGTGTTTCATATTACTTGTCCATTTCAAACTTATAACCCATACCCCAGATGGTCTTAATCAAATCACCTTTTTCACCCATTTTGCTTCTCAGCTTCTTCACATGGGTATCGATGGTTCGGGCATCTCCAAAATAATCATAGTTCCACACATTATTGAGGATTTTTTCTCTGGACAGCGCGATACCTTTATTTTCCATGAAATATACTAAAAGCTCAAACTCCTTGTAGCTTAATTCCACACTTCTGCCATCGATAACAACTTCATGGGCCGCCTTGTCCACTTCAATTCCACCATAGCTTAACTGTTCTGTTTTGTCCAACTGGCTGGTCCGTCTGA
>CAZRZM010000174.1:0-6413 GCA_964604575.1 uncultured Acetatifactor sp. | reverse complement strand
AGGCTTATCTGGAATCTATCGGTGACTCTATTGTATGTGTAGCCGATGATGATGTTGTTAAGGTACATGTACATACCAACGACCCCGGTCTGGCAATCCAGAAGGCGTTAAAGTATGGTGCATTGTCCAACATGAAGATTGACAACATGCGTTTGGAGCATCAGGAGAAGCTCTTTAAGATGTCTGAAAAAGAGGCGGAGTCCAAAACCAGTCAGGCAGCCTCTGTTCCTGCTGAGCCTCCCAAGGAGACAGGTTTCATTGCAGTATCTGTGGGAGACGGTGTAAACGAAATCTTTAAGAGCCTTGGTGTGGACTATATTATCGAGGGCGGACAGACCATGAATCCCAGTACCGCAGATGTGCTGGATGCAGTGGAAAAAGTAAACGCCCGGAATATTTTTATTCTGCCGAATAACAAAAACATTATTCTTGCGGCAAACCAGGCGGCAGAAATGATGAAAGAGAAAAATCTCATAGTAATTCCCACCCAGACGATTCCCCAGGGAATTACAGCGGTAATTAATTATGTGGCAGAAGTATCTGTGGACGAAAACAAGGAGAATATGATTCGTGAAATCGGCAATGTCAAGACAGGCCAGGTTACCTATGCTGTCCGTGATACCGTCATTGATGATAAGGAAATCCGGAAAGATGACTTCATGGGTATCGGCGATAAGGGTATTCTCGCAGTGGGAGAAGACATGAAAGCCGTTACCATGGATATGGTGGCACAGATGACCGATGAGGAATCCGAATTAATCAGTATCTACTATGGCTGTGATGTAGAGGAAGCAGACGCTGAAGCCCTGCGCCAGGAAATTGAAAAAGCAAATCCCATATGCGACGTGGAACTACAGTACGGCGGACAGCCGATATACTACTACGTAATATCCGTAGAATAGTGATGTACGGAACAGCCGTTTTCATTTATTTGTGTATCGACAGTACGGGGAGAAGATTTGTATGGTTGAAGTTATTATCAGTGTATTTGTGGACGTGTTTTTTGAAATTGCTGATTTTTTCGCTGATAAAGTTGTTAAAAGGTTCGCGGCAAAGAAAAGAAAGCCAAAATAATCTACAAAGGGGCAGGCAACTGCCTCTTTTGTAAACTATAATCCCAAAATACTAATGGTTTAACATAATAAAAAAATTCTGGTAATACCAGGAAAAGAGGACCAGCATGAATCAGAACACACCAATTATAGAAGTAAAAGGAGTGGGTGACAAAACTGCCAAACTTCTTGCAAAACTGGATATAGACACAGTGGGCAGTCTTCTGGGGCACTATCCCAGAGACTATGAAACCTATGCCGAACCTGTGACTGTGGCAGAAACCCTTTCCGGGGAAATCTGTACGATTCAGGCTGCGGTAAGCGCCATCCCCAACCAGAAAAAGGTGCGTAACCTTGATATTTTAAATATCACGGTAAAAGATACCTCCGGTGCCATGATGCTCACTTTTTTTAATATGCCTTTCCTCAAAAAAGTTATGAAACCCGGCAGTTGCTTTGTGTTCCGGGGACTGGTGCTAAGCAGGGGCAGTGCAAAAGTGATGGAGCAGCCCCGCTTCTTTTCCATAGAGGATTACCGCAGACAGATGAATACTTTGATGCCCCGGTATCCGCTTACCAAAGGTCTTACCAATAAAATGTTACAAAAAACGGTGAAAGAGGCTTTTTCCCATTATGAATTTGAGCCGGAATATTTTCCACCGGAGTTTCTAGCCCGGAATGAGCTGATGCCACGCAGGGATGCCATATGGGAAATTCATTTTCCGGAGAATGATATTTCAGTGAGAAATGCCCGGAAGCGAATTGTGTTTGACGAATTTTTCTTTTTTCTTCTGATGTTACAGAAAAATAAAGAAATCAGTTCCGGTCTTCCCAATGAATATCCCATGTTTGAGACAGCAGATACCGTTCGCTACATCGAACAGATACCTTTTGCACTCACTAACGCACAGAAGAAAGTCTGGGCAGAAATCAAGGATGATATGGGCAGTTCCCACTGCATGAACCGTCTGGTGCAGGGAGATGTGGGTTCAGGCAAAACAGTGGTAGCGGTTCTTGCGCTGTTGATGTGTGCCGCTAACGGTTATCAGGGTGCCCTGATGGCGCCCACAGAGGTGCTGGCAAGGCAGCATTTTGAGAGTATTTCCGGGGATACGGCGCGGTTCGGGCTGGCATTCCGTCCCGTTCTTTTAGTCGGCTCCATGACAGCCAGAGAGAAAAAGGAAGCGTATGCAAAGATTGCGTCCGGGGAGGCGAATCTGATTATCGGAACCCATGCGCTGATTCAGGATAAAGTGGAGTATCGTTCCCTTGCTTTGGTGGTAACGGACGAACAGCACCGCTTCGGAGTGCGCCAGAGAGAGAAACTGGCTGGGAAAGGCGCCGCTCCTCATGTGCTGGTGATGAGTGCTACCCCCATTCCCCGAACCCTCGCTATTATTTTGTACGGTGATTTGCATATTTCCATTATTGACGAGCTTCCTGCCAGCCGCCTGCCTATCAAAAACTGTGTTGTCAATACTTCTTACCGCCCCAAGGCCTATGAATTTATTGCAAAAGAGGTTGCCGCAGGCAGACAGGCGTATGTGATATGTCCCATGGTGGAAGAAGGGGAACTGGAGGGGGTGGAAAACGTTGTGGAATACGCTGCCAAATTGAAATCCGTACTGCCCGCCCAGGTTCAGGTTGCCTATCTGCATGGTAAAATGCGTCCTTCGGACAAAAATCAGATTATGGATGAATTTTCTGCCCATAATATTGATGTGCTGGTTTCCACAACTGTTATTGAGGTGGGAATCAATGTGCCCAATGCCACAGTGATGATGGTGGAAAATGCGGAGCGTTTTGGACTGGCCGGACTCCATCAGCTCAGAGGACGCGTGGGAAGAGGAGAGCACCAGAGCTATTGCATTTTTGTCAGTGCCAATGAAAAAAAAGAAACCATGGAGCGACTGCAGATTTTAAACAAGTCCAATGATGGTTTCCTTATCGCTTCCGAAGATATGAAAATGCGAGGTCCGGGAGATTTGTTCGGTGTGCGCCAGAGCGGTGAATTCCGTTTCCGGCTGGGGGATATTTATACAGATGCCGGTCTGTTAAAACAGGCAGCGGAAGCGGTGGAAAAGCTATTAACCGAGGACCATGAACTGGAGCAGCCGCAGCACCTCGGCATCTATAAACAGCTTTGCAATGTGGATGGAAATAGTGTTGACTTTAGGACAATATAAAAGTAAAATATTTCTAGTGTTTTGATTTGATGTGGGAACTATAAAAAATAAAAGAGGATTAGAACAGATATGGCAAAAGTAGCGATTATAACGGACAGTAACAGTGGTATTACGCAGGCGCAGGCAAAGGAAATGGGCATTCATGTACTTCCCATGCCCTTTATGATTGACGGTAAAACGTATTTTGAAGATATTAACCTGACCCAGGAGCAGTTTTATGAACTTCTGACGGATGGCGCTGATATTTCCACCAGCCAGCCTTCTCCTGAGGCAGTTATGGATTTGTGGGATAAACTGTTAAAGGAATACGATGAAATTGTGCACATACCCATGAGCAGTGGTTTATCCGGTTCCTGCCAGAGTGCCATGATGCTTGCCCGGGATTATGACGGGAAAGTACAGGTGGTGAACAACCAGCGAATTTCCGTCACCCAGAGACAGTCTGCCCTGGATGCAAAGCTTCTTGTGGAAAAAGGGATGAATGCCGCAGAAATTAAAGATTTTCTGGAAAAAGACAAGTTCAACAGCAGTATTTATATTATGCTGGATACTCTCTATTATCTGAAAAAAGGTGGTCGTATTACCCCGGCGGCTGCAGCCATCGGTACCATGCTGCGTCTGAAACCGGTTCTCACGATTCAGGGAGAGAAGCTGGATGCTTTTGCCAAAGCCAGAACCGCCAACCAGGGAAGAAGTATTATGATAAACGGCATCAGGAATGATATTGAAAAACGGTTTGGTGGTTTTACAGAGGAGAAAAATATCTGGCTGCAGATAGCTTATACCTACAATAGGGATGCCGCTCTTGCTTACAAAGAGGAGATTGCCACATTATATCCCGGATATGATATTCATGTAGATCCCCTCTCTTTAAGCGTAGCATGTCACATCGGACCCGGTGCGCTGGCATTTGCCTGCTGCAGGAAAATCGAGGTGTAATCAGAAAAAGGATAATATGTTATTCGTCGATATCCATAGTGGTACCCATGAATAGCGGAAGCTTGTTTTCGCAGTCAATCAGCAGATACAAAAAGGGACGGTTCAAATATACGGTTTTTGTTTCCTGGGGTTCCATGATTCCGTTAGTGTCCATGACAACGGCTGTTACGGCTCCCGCTTTTGTCCCTTTTTCATCTACGCAGATATATGTTTTGTGTAATACCCTGTCAATGTATAATTTTTTGTTGTCGGAGGTTCCGATGCCGGAAAAATCCGAGGTGCCGGCATCAAAGGCATCCGTCATTCCCATTGATTTTAATACATCACTTATTTCTATACTGTATTCGGTTTCATATTTGGGGATGGCGGCATTTATCTGGATATCCAGAGGAGTTTCCAAAAGCTCCTGCAAATGTTCCCCCGTGAGAGTGGAAGTATAGTCTGCAATACTGACTCCCTCATTGGGCAGCAATGCCACAAAAGCATATTTATGGTCATTATAATATTTAATAAAGCCTGTTGCTTTGTCGTCCTCAAGATACGCCTGTTCCGTAGAATACATCAATTCTATATTTTTCGTGGTGCCGTCTTCTTTCGTAAAAAGCCCTTCCTTTATCTGATACTCTTCATAAATGGACTGCCACTGGGCGTCAAAAGTAATTGCATTAATCAGATACATAATGTTTTCTTCCCTGATTTCATCAAGAATACTGGGTATCATCTTGTCCGTTTTCTGACTGACCCATTCATTGATTTCTTTCAGTGTGGAATTATCAAAAGGGGCTTTATAGATTTCGGCATTATAATACCTGGCATTTGTCTTTAAAAAATCCGGCTGTACGGTGAGACTCTCCGTATCCTTAAGCCATATGGAGTTGGCGATGCTGAGTTTATTCTTATCATCTGCGGGCAGACTGCGGATATATGCGGATAAATAGGCATTCAGTTCGGTGACGGACAGTCCGAATACTTCCTCCATCTGGGCAAGTGTTTCCTCCTTTGCTCCGTTTTCGGTCATGGCAAGGGCATAAAGTATGGAGATGGGGGAGATTAGGGTGTTGGAGTCTTCTTCCATACTTTGTTGGAACAGACGTACTCCAAAGTCTGAAACCGCAACACCTTCCCGACCCGTAAAGTCAGCAGATTCCAAAGAAATTATTTTTTCCGGTTCCGTTTCTTCCTCGTTCATCTGTAAATCTGTCATTAAATCAGTGGACTGCATTTTGGGACTGCCACAGCCGGACAGGATGACGGTCAACGAAAGTGTCATAGTAAGACAAAGACACAGTGAAAAGATGCTACTTTTTTTATACATAATTTGATTCCCTCCTTTAAAAATCTTCTGTAAATAACATAACGCAAAAAACACATAAAAGTTTCATAGATATGGTAGTTTTTTCTTTTACAACCACAAAATTTATGGTATAATTTGGGATAGGTTTTTTGGAGACGGATAAGATAAGTATCTATTTTTAGCATAGAGGAGAACTATTTTCATGGCAACAGCAGATAATTATGACGCTTCCAGTATTACTGTGCTGGAGGGGCTTGAGGCGGTCCGGAAACGTCCTGGAATGTATATCGGGAGCGTATCCACGAAAGGATTAAATCATTTAATATATGAAATAGTGGACAATTCGGTGGACGAGCATCTGGCAGGTTACTGTGACACCATCACCGTAACGCTGGAGGCAGACGGCTCTGCCACAGTATCGGACAACGGAAGAGGTATTCCTGTAGGCATGCACGAAAAAGGAGTCAGTGCGGAACGACTGGTTTTTACCACCTTACATGCAGGCGGTAAATTTGATAATTCCGCTTATAAGACCAGCGGTGGGCTGCATGGCGTGGGTTCCTCCGTTGTGAATGCGCTTTCTACAAGATTGACTGTAACAGTCAAAAATGCAGGTCTTGTCTATGAGGATAAATATGAGCGGGGTAATCCGGTGGTGGATTTGATAGACGGTCTGCTTCCGGTGGTGGGTAAAACAAAGGAAACCGGAACCACCATTAATTTTCTTCCCGACGATACTATATTTGATAAAACCCGTTTTAAAGAGGACGAGGTAAAGAGCCGTCTCCATGAAACGGCTTATCTGAATCCCAATCTCACCATACTTTTTACGGATAAGAGAAAAGTGGAAGCGGAATCCATCTGTTTTCATGAGCCCGAGGGGATTATGCAACACCAGCTTTTATTAAAGACGTAAAAGAGAAACTAGCCAAAGAAAATGTT
>CAZRZM010000173.1:0-6439 GCA_964604575.1 uncultured Acetatifactor sp. | reverse complement strand
TCCGCGCAGGGCATATTCAGAAGGCTGCATTCTAACGGCTGTAAAGAAACACAAAACCTTTGAATGACAGATTTGTATGGAAGCGGGTTGTATTTCAAAATTTTCTCTAACTGCAATTTTCTGATATTCTTGTCCCATAGGTATATCACTATCTGCATACGAATGGAGAAAAAACAGACTGTTTGGTGCAGCTTTACTTTTTTGAAAAATTTCATAGGCGGTCAAAGATGGTATTCCGTACCGCATACAATTTTTTTCAATATCAGGTATCAGTTTATTTTGAACAAGCTGTGGACTGAACCATCCCCATAAGATTAACCGCGCATCCATCTCTTCTTCCTCCTATTATTTTTTAATGCCTTTCCTATGACAAAATATTTCCTTGTAAAAAATGGCTATACGTTTCCGCATAGTCATCTGTCTGTGTAGTAACTTTATTAGAGTGACAATAATTATTCATTTGAGCAAGTAACCAGGCGGAGAGTGTATCTGCTTTTGCTATGCCTATATGCTATGGAAGCGAGACTCTGTTGCGTCTGACAGCCAATGCTGGCAGACACAACATGCCAGAGGCTCGCTGGAATGTATTGCATAACGGCATAGCAAAAACAGATACACTCTCCGCCGGAAGCCGCATTCTATTGTAGTGGCAGCCCTCTATTCTGTTGACCGCATACTTCACTGCCTATAGTGGAATTTCGTTCTTAAAACTCCCCTGCTTTATATCTCCCCACAATACTCTGAATACGCTCATTAGGATTCAACAAATCACTGATAGACGAATCATGGTTCAGTGTATCAATAATATAAGCAATATATTTACTCATATCGCAGTCGATATACCATTCACGCTCCAGCAGCTCAGGAGTCTGATAAATTAAATTCGTTGTCAGAATCTTGTCAATAATACCGTCTTTATAAGCCTTATCAAACTTGTCCAGTCCGCTGGTAAACAGACCAAAAGTAGCGAAAACAAAAATTTTGTTTGCTTTGCGCTCCTTTAACGCAGCGGCAACCTCCAGCACACTTTCACCGGAAGAAATCATATCATCAATGATAATCATATCCTTACCCTCTACACTGGTGCCGAGGAACTCATGCGCCACAATGGGATTGCGCCCATTTACAATTTTGGTATAGTCCCGTCTCTTGTAGAACATACCCATATCAAGACCGAGAACATTGGCAATATAGATGGCGCGGTTCATACCGCCCTCGTCCGGGCTGATTACCATCATGTGACCGGAATCAATCTGTAAATCTTTTACGTTGCGCAGAAGTCCCTTGACAAACTGATAAGCAGGCTGTACTGTCTCAAATCCATGCAGGGGAATTGCATTCTGTACTCTGGGGTCATGGGCATCAAAAGTAATAATATTATCCACACCCATGGAAACCAGCTCCTGAAGCGCCAGGGCACAGTCAAGGGATTCTCTGGAAGTTCTTTTATGCTGGCGGCTTTCATACAGGAAAGGCATAATCACGGTGATACGGCGTGCTTTACCGCCCACAGCGGCGATAATACGTTTTAAATCCTGATAATGGTCGTCAGGAGACATATGATTCTCATGACCGCATAAGGAATAGGTCATGGAGTGGTTCAGTACATCCACTAAAAGATAAAGGTCAGAGCCGCGGACAGATTCCAGAATCATACCCTTTGCCTCGCCGGAACCAAAACGTGGAACCTTTGCTTCCAGAAGATAAGAATCTCTCTGATACCCGGCAAATGCCAGGGAATCTTTGTGCTCACTCTCACGTTCGGCTCTCCATCTGACGAGATATTGGTTTACTTTTTCACATAAAGGCTTACATCCCTCCAGAGATATAATGCCGAGAGAACCTACGGGAATAGTTTCCAGGTTACGTTTTTCTTCGCGGTTGCCCATAAAAATCCTCACTTTCTATTCAAGTGTATTCTTAAGTGTCTTTATTCTATGTATTATGACGCGCAGGGCGTTACATACCAGTGTTACGTTTCCGGAGCATACGGATATCCGGACCGGTCAGTTTGCATAAACGGTAGTTGTTGGCGATTCGGGAAAAAATTCTGTCCGAATAGCGGTTATGCAGTTCCTCCAGACTTAGATTGGTGGAGATAATTGTTGCCTTTTTGCGCAGGTGCCGCTCGTTCAGGCAGGAAAACAACTGGGAGGTCACAAAAGCGTTTGTTAACTCCGTACCTAAATCATCAATGATTACCAAGTCACCATTGTATAAGTCATTGTAAAAATTGTAAAGGGTCTCTTTGGATTTTTCTTCAAAAGAATAGCGCGCTAGAGTTTCAAATAAACCCTGGGCACTGAAATAAATTACGGTGTGTCCCTGCTGTAATAATTCATTGGCGACACAACCGGATAAAAAACTCTTTCCGGTTCCTACTGTACCATAAAAAAAGAGATTATGGTAGTCCTGTTTGAAGTTTTGAACAAAATATTGGCAGATATCTACCGCTTTGCGAAAATGTTCCAGATCCTCTCCCTGATAATACTGATAGGAGAGGGTAGAGAAATTCTCCACAGCAAGCATGTCGCGGATATTGGACTGTTCATAGTAAAGTGCAATTTCCTGGTTGCGGAAACAATGACATTTTTCTTTTCTGCCCTCACTATTATCCAGATAGCCGGTGTCTTTACAGTCAGGACACTGGTATATGGGGGACAGAAAATCGGCAGGATAACCATATTTGGCAAGAAGTGTTTTCTTTTGGTTTCTGATATCGGAAAGAGTGGCGCGCAGACGTTCCAGAGCGTTGCTGTCGCCTTCCAGCATTTGTTTTGCCATAGATACCGAAAGTGTGGCGACAGATTCTTCCAGGGCGGCATATTCGGGAATCTGTTCATGAACGGTGCGGCGGCGTTCTTCCAGAAGATGTCTGTTTGCCTCCCGCGTCCGCTCATAGGATTTCATAATGGATTCGTATTGTGAATTGTTCAGTGCCACCGGGATTCTCCTTCTAGTTGCTCAATATTTCTTTTTCCAGAGCATCAAAATCATAGCTGTTCTGGGTAAACTGGTTAAAGCGGTTGTTGGTGGAAGCCGCAGGTTTTGGTGTGCTGCGCCGCTTCTGGTACATATTGTCTATTTTTTGGATATCGGACTTGTGATGAACGTTCTCACGTTTCCAACTGCTTAATATCCCCTCTGCATACTCAAAACGATGTTTGTCGGTAGCCATGACCGTCCGGCCACATGCCTCAAAAATAATATCCATGGAAAAACAGTATTCCTTTGTCCAGCGGTTGATATAGTCCAGCTCACGGGATGTGGGAGAACCTGATTTGCCCAGTTCATTCATGATGGCATACACATTTTTGTCGTATTTAGTGGAGTATTTCTCAGCCTGTCTGGGGGTGGTGATTCCTTCCTCCGCCCAGTTGATGGCGACACGTTCTATGTATTTAAAATCTTTTTTGCCCCGGTCCACACAATATTGTAAAAGATAGTCAATCAAATCATCTGAAAAGTGAAGCACATCCGTAAAGAAAAGCATGGACTTCATTTCCGCGGGTGTGAGCGGCTTGCCGATATAAGATTCGGCAATAAAAAGAAGCTGTGCCGTTTCACTGCGCCCTTTAAATTCCCGCAAATGCTCCGCGGTGTACGTGGGTTTGGCATAAATATCTGCGGATTCTTCCTCCGGTGTTCCGGTGTCTGTCTCCGCATCCAAATCCCGCAGATGGATGCCCACCAGATTCTTATCCTCATCATAATCCAGCGTGAGAAGGCTCTTTTTCTCCCAGTATTTTAAGGCGCGCACAACGTCCTTCTCCGTATGGTTGAACTTGTCCGCAATGCTGGACACGCTAATAGGCTGATTCGCATTCAGCATACGAATCAGATACAGATATACTTTGAGCTGGGCATCATTGGCGTCTTTCATATATTCATCAATAAAACAGTTTGATACGACTGTGGAATCCACATAATTATCCTGATACAATGTTAAACGGGCCATAGTGTTAGTTATCCTTTTCCGCCATGTTTTTGAAAGCAGAGTACTTTCTGGCGAGCAAATCAAAGTATAGCATAAGGATGCAAAAAAAGAAATAGTCAAATTTCCGAAACCCCAGAAAACATGGGGGATTCCTAAAAATGTGGATTATGTGGACAATGTGGATAAATTAGTGTGCCTGGCTCCCGACATATGATAAACAATAGAATTTTCCAAAAACTTTAAATAAAAAATATCCACATAAAATAAGAAAATATCCACAGCTTTAAATTCCAAAAAGGAACCTGGGGGCTGTGGATAATGTGGATAATTATTTTCCGAGGAGTTTTTCGCCGATTTTATGCACGTCTCCGGCTCCCATGGTTATCAACAAATCGCCGTTTATGCAATTTTCTAAAAGAAAATTTTCTATCTCATCAAAAGTTGGAAAGTAACTGCATTCGTGTCCCAGTGCTTCTATTTCCTGTTTGAGGGTCTGGGAGCTGATTTCCAGATGGTCTGTTTCCCGTGCGGCATAGATATCTGCCAGAACAATGCGGTCGGCGAGGATGAGCGCCCGGGCAAAATCTTTTAAAAATGTTTTGGTGCGCGTGTATGTGTGGGGCTGGAACACGCACCACAGGGTTTTGTGTGGATATTTTTGTGCCGCGGACAAAGTTGCAGTAATTTCTGTGGGGTGATGTGCATAATCATCTATTATAGTGACACCACCAATAGTTCCTTTATATTCAAAACGTCTGTCTGTTCCTGCAAAAGAATGCAGTGCGGCAGCAGTCGTTTCGCTGTCAATTTGTACAAGGTCTGCAAGGGCAATGGAGGCAAGCGCATTGCTGATATTATGGTCTCCGGGAACCTTCAGGGCAAATTCACGCACTCTGCCATCCAAGGAGTGCAGACGGAAGGAGGGATGACCGGACTCATCGTATTTAATATCAGAAGGATAATAATCGGCAGGGGTTCCTTCGCTGGTGACAGATGTACTACAGTAAGTGATAACACGGCAGGACAGACCCTCGGTAATTTCATGATAATCCGGAATCCCGCCATTGATAATCAGACAGCCCTCTGCGGGAAGAAGCCGGGCAAAGGCCCTGAAAGAGGCGCGGATATCCGCAAGGTCTTTAAAGAAGTCCATATGGTCTTCCTCAATATTCAGAATAATACCGATTGTGGGCAGAAAACTTAAAAAGCTGTTGGTATATTCGCAGGCTTCTGTGACAAAATAATCAGAGCCTCCCACGCGGATGTTGCCGCCGATGGTTTTTAGGATTCCGCCAATGGAAAGAGTAGGGTCTGTGTCAGCGCGCAGAAGGATTTCGCTTATCATGGAAGTAGTTGTGGTTTTGCCATGGGTGCCGCTGATGGCGATGGAAGTCCTGTAATTTTTCATAATCTGTCCCAGAAGCTGTGCGCGGGTCAGATGGGGAATACCCAGCTCCATGGTGGCAATGTATTCAGGATTATCTTCCCGGATGGCGCTGGTAAAAACCACACAGTCAATGTCTGTGGTTATATTTTCGCGACGCTGGCCATAATAGATACGAATGCCTTTCTGTTCCAGGGTTTCAGTGAGAGCGCTTTTTGTTTTGTCCGAACCGGATACGGTGAAGTGTGCGTCCTGGAGAATTTCTGCCAGACCACTCATGCTGATTCCGCCAATTCCCACAAAATAAATGGAAGAAGGCTGTTTAAAATCTATTTCGTACATGATAATCCTCATTTCTGCGCAATATATGCGCCACTGTTCTTTCTAAAAAATAATTATATATAATTTATATATGTATGATTATATACACTTTCTGTGTAAAAAACAAATGATAAATAAAAATTATAAAAATGGTAAAAGTGACGAAAGGAGATAGAATGGGTTTCGGGATTAATTGTTGAAAATTGACAGATTATTGCGAAAAAACATAATAAATATGTAAATTATATGAATGGAAATTGTAAAAAGACACATTTTTTGGGCAAATAATATTCACTTTCCAAAAGGGGTGTGATATAATCATTATACCTTTAAAAAGGAAAAGGCTAGATTGAGGTGATGACATGATAAAAAAAGAAATGATTGCTATGTTGTTGGCAGGCGGGCAGGGAAGCCGTCTGGGAGTATTGACCTCCAAGGTTGCGAAGCCTGCTGTGGCATTTGGGGGAAAGTTCCGTATTATTGACTTTCCGCTTTCAAACTGTATCAATTCCGGGGTGGATACCGTAGGCGTTCTGACACAGTATCAGCCGCTTAGGCTTAATTCCCATATAGGAATTGGTATTCCCTGGGATTTGGACCGTAATATCGGCGGTGTGACAGTACTGCCGCCATATGAGAAGAGCTCTAACAGCGAGTGGTATACCGGTACAGCCAATGCGATATATCAGAATATCGAATATATGGAAAGCTTCAATCCTGAATATGTGCTGATTTTATCAGGTGACCATATTTATAAAATGGATTATGAGCTGATGCTGGATTTCCACAAGGCGAAT
>CAZRZM010000172.1:0-6450 GCA_964604575.1 uncultured Acetatifactor sp. | reverse complement strand
TACTTTTCGCGCAAATCTCATTGTTACCTTTATAGGAAATCTTATTTATTTGATTATTGTATATTTCCTCTGGAGGGCAATTTACGCATCTTCCGAAAAAGATATGGTAAATGGAATGACTTTTAATGATACCATGATTTATCTGGTTCTGGCAACAGCATTATTTAACGTAATGGAAATTTTTTTGATTTGGCAGATGGGAAACCAGGTGCGTTCGGGGAAGATTGTGCTGGATTTGCTAAAACCGATTAAATACGGACTGTATATGTTTTTCGGTCAACTGGGTGAGGTTATTGTAAATTTTTTTATCATATTCCTGCCCACAGCAGTGATTGTATACATAGTCACAGACGGCAGCATACCATTTGGAAAAAATATCATACTATTTTTCTTTGCAGCAGTTTTGGCATTCCTGATTAATTACTGCATTAATATGCTTGTGGCTGCCTTATGTCTGTTTACGGAGTCCTCGTGGGGTATCAATATTATGAAAGAGGTTATTGTTTCCGTCTTATCGGGGGCAAGCATTCCTTTGGCATTTTTTCCCGCAGATATAAGGCGCGTAGTGGAATTACTTCCCTTTCAGGCGATTTATAACACGCCGCTTACCATACTTATTCATTCAAAGCTTGATGTGGGTGAATATGTACAGTTGTTTGGAGCGCAGATACTGTGGCTTGCTGTTTTGTTGGCTGGAGCAGTAGGATTTTGGAAATTTTCAATAAGATATATAACCATAAATGGAGGATGAGTGGATGAGAGAAAAGTCGGAAAAAACAGGCATAAGATTTTATTTGTCCATTTATTTAAAAATAATTTCCCAGGATATTAAGAGCAGACTCGGCTACCGTACTGATTTTGTGATATCCACTTTGGGAATTATATTTACCAATATAGCCGGTTTTATAACCTTTTGGATTATGTTTCAGAATTTTGACAATATTAACGGCTGGGGTTTTTATGAAATACTATTTTTATATGGATTTTCACTGATGGCTCTTGCGCCCAATCAATGTCTGTTTGATAATAACTGGAATTTGCGGGATTATGTATTTTCAGGGGATTTTATAAAATATTGCTTCAGACCCGTCAATTTATATTTTTACTATATTTCAGAAATATTTGACTTAAAAGGAATCGGTGAATTTGTAATGGGTATAGGAATACTTGCTTATGCCTGGGGGCGTCTGGGGAATCCGGTAACGGCAGGGGGAGTGCTGGCATTAATCGTAATGTGGGCTGCTGCCTCCCTTATTATGGCAGGTATTATGAATATTGCAGCAGCCACCTGTTTCTGGATAAATACCTCAGGATATATTATGGTCACCCTGTTCAAATTTGCGGATTATACCAAATATCCGGTTGATATATTCAGCAAAGGGTTCCGGATATTATTCTCTTTTATTATTCCCATTGCTTTTGTTGCATATTATCCGAGTCTGGTGGTGCTGAGAACGGATAATATTCCTATACTTACACTGGCGGCACCTGTTTTTTCAGTGGTATTTTTTTATATATCTTATAAAATCTGGATGCTTGGGGCAAGGCAGTATAATGGAACAGGAAGTTAAATCAACAAAAGTATTTCTCCAGAACTTCCATAAGCCCATCCGCATTGTTATCCCTGGTGGTGACAATATCGGCATGGGCTTTCACACTGTCTGTGGCATTCAGCATGGCAATCCCTGTGTGTGCCGCCTCCAGCATGGAGATATCGTTCTCTGCATCTCCTGCGGCAAAGGTGTGGGAATGGGGCGCAGGAAGCCAGGAAGCCAGAAAGCGGAGCGCTCTTCCTTTGCCTGCGGCTGCGGGCAGGATTTCCAGATATTCTTCATTGGAAAATATCATTTGTACCCGGTCGCCTAATTGTGCCAGTATCTCATCCCGGAAGCGAACCAGAGCCTCATGGTCGGTGAGGGAGATGGTCTGCAGCTTATAGCTGCCGTCCGGCAGGGCGGCTGCAATATCTTTCACACATTTTAGGGGCATATGAATGCGGCGGGTATAATAACGCAGCTCGGCGTTCTCACCCAGACAGACAATTTCTTTGTCTGTATAGCCGTGGATATGAATACCTGTTTCCACTGCTTTGGACACAATATATGAAATATCTGTCTGGGAAAGCTTATGCTCCAGAACCGGCTTTTCTGCATCACAGTCATAGACCAGCGCGCCGTTGTAGGCGCTGATAAACATGCCGGGATAAGTGATGCCCGCGTGGGCGCACACCTCCAGAATGCTGGGAAGAGGACGCCCGGAGCTGATAATCAGGCGGTGTCCCTTCTGTGTCATCCTGTTCAGTGCGTTTTTCATGTTTTCGCTGATAGTGCTGTCGTTTAAAAGCAGAGTGCCGTCCATGTCTGTAAAGAGCAGGTTTTTACGGCATTTTTTAATGTCGTCCAGAATGCAGTCGGGCACATAAAGCTTTCCGTAGCCCGTTCCAAGGTCCAGTCCCGGCTTATTTTCTCCATGAAAATCAGAGCCGCCGCTGATGAGCAGGTGGTATTTCGCCGCGAGGGTGCGGATGTGCCGTTCTTCACTGCTGTTGTAGGTGCTGTAGAGGGCCTCTATACCCAACAGTCCTGCTTCCTTTAATTCCGCAACCAGCGTCTCCAGTCTGGAATCTGACATGCGGTAAAGAATGGGGTGTGCCAGAACGGGAATACCATCTGCTTCCAGAATTAAGTTTACCGCCTGGGCGGGCGTCACTTTTTCCCTGGGAACAAAACAGCGGCAGTTATCCCCGATGTATCGGTCAAATGCTTCTTTCATGCTTTTGGTATAACCATGGGTTAACAGGTATTTGGCATAATGGGCTCTGGTGATAACGGCTCCGGGAAACCAGTCAGTCAGTTTTTCATAAGTGATGTCAATGCCCTCCTTTTGGAGCAGGGCGCACATTTTGATATTGCGTGTAGTGCGGGAATCCACAAAGTCTTTCAGGTATTTTTGAAAGTTGGGGGTGTCGTAGTTGATATAAAGCCCTACAATATGGATATCGCGCCCCTGGTATTCGGTGGAAAATTCAATTCCGGGTATCATTTCGGGTACGGATACCGACGGATTCTGTACCGAACTTCTGCGCAGTTCGTCCGCATAGGCAATCATTTCCGGCAGACCATCTACGGTGTCATGGTCTGTAAGCGCCAGGGCGCTGACGCCCTTTTCCATAGCATAATCCACTAATTCTGCAGGAGTGTATGTTCCGTCGGAACGTGAGGAATGTACGTGTAAATCTATCATAATTTTTGGGATTCCTTTTTTCGATTCTAAGGAAAAGAACAAGCCGACAACCATATGGCAATCGGCCTGCGGTATGAGGAAGTTAATCCTCATCATCTTCCTTGTTGGCAGTAAATACAGTTCTCTTTCTTGCCATCTCGTCGTTGGCAAGGTATTCATCGTAGGTGGTAATCTTGTCAATTAACGAACCGTCCGGCAGAATCTCCATAATGCGGTTGGCAGTGGTCTGCACAAACTGGTGGTCGTGGCAGGAAAATAAGGACACACCGGGGAATTTAATTAACCCATTGTTCAATGCCGTGATGGACTCCATATCCAGATGGTTGGTGGGTTCATCCAGAATCAGACAATTGGAGCCGCTAATCATCATCTTGGAGAGCAGACAGCGTACTTTCTCGCCACCGGAGAGAACTTTTACTTTCTTCACGCCGTCTTCCCCGGCAAACAGCATACGTCCCAGGAAACCGCGGACATAGGTTACGTCCTTGACCGGAGAGTAGCCGGTGAGCCAGTCAACGATGGTTAAATCATTGTCAAATTCTGCGGTATTGTCTTTGGGAAAATATGCCTGGGAAGTGGTGACGCCCCATTTATAGCTTCCTTCGTCCGGTTCCATTTCACCTGCCAGAATTTGGAAAAGCGTAGTTTTTGCCAGTTCGTTGCTGCCCACAAACGCAATTTTGTCATCATGGCCGACGATAAAAGATATATCGTTCAGCACTTTTTCACCGTTGATGGTTTTAGAGAGGTGCTCTACAGTCAGAACCTCGTTGCCGATTTCGCGTTCGGGACGGAAATCAATATAAGGATATTTACGGCTGGAGGGTTTGATTTCGTCCAGCTCAATTTTCTCCAGGGCACGTTTTCTGGAGGTTGCCTGCTTGGATTTGGAAGCGTTTGCGGAGAAGCGGGAGATAAACTCCTGCAATTCCTTGATTTTTTCCTCTTTTTTCTTGTTGGCTTCTTTCATCTGCTTGATAAGAAGCTGGCTGGACTCGTACCAGAAATCATAATTTCCGGCGTAAAGCTGGATTTTGCCATAATCAATATCGGCAGTGTGAGTACAGACCTTGTTCAGGAAATAACGGTCATGGGAAACCACGATAACCGTATTTTCAAAATTAATCAGAAACTCCTCCAGCCATGCAATGGCATCCAGGTCAAGGTGGTTGGTAGGCTCGTCCAGAAGCAGAATATCAGGATTGCCGAATAATGCTTTGGCAAGCAGAACCTTCACTTTGATGTTGCTCTCCAAATCCTTCATGAGGGAGTAGTGGAACTGGGTGTCAATGCCCAGGCCGTTTAAAAGCATGGCAGCATTGGATTCTGCCTCCCAGCCGTCCATTTCTGCAAATTCCGCTTCCAGTTCACTGGCACGGATACCGTCCTCGTCGCTGAAGTCTTCTTTGGCATAAATGGCATCTTTTTCTTTCATAATCTGGTAAAGACGTTCATTTCCCATGATAACGGTGTCCATTACCACACAGTCATCATATTTAAAATGGTCCTGCTCCAGAACGGAGAGACGCTGCCCGGGAGTGATTACCACATCCCCTTTTGTAGTTTCCAGTTTGCCGGACAGAATTTTTAAAAAAGTGGATTTACCTGCACCGTTGGCGCCAATCAGACCGTAGCAGTTGCCCTCGGTAAACTTGATGTTTACATCCTCAAATAACGCCTTTTTTCCGATACGCAGTGTTACATTGTTTGCACTAATCATATTTTAAACCTTTCTTTCTATATTCTTGATAAATTACGTTCTTATTTATAAGTGTATAAACGCCGTCTTTTCCTATTTTACAGAAAAATAAGGAAAATGCAAGCAGAATCCGTATTTTCCAAAAGATTCTTAATATTTCCTAAATAATTCCCAATAATAATTTAAGAGGGATTGCAGTTTGGGAAAAAGTGGAGTAAAGTATGAAAATGTAAGGAAGTGGCAGATAGATGAAGGTTCTTGTAATTACGGCAGTTGTGATTGTGGCATTGTGTCTGGTGTATATGTGGCTTATTATGCCCAATCTGCATTGGAAAAAAGAAAAGGATGAGCTGGGGCAGTGGTTTTATGCCCACAGAGGACTGCATGATAACGACTCCGGGGTGCCGGAAAATTCCATGGCAGCTTTCAGGAGGGCAGTGGAGGCAGGATATGGGATGGAGCTGGATATCCAGCTTTGCAAAGATAAGATTCCGGTGGTATTTCATGATTTTACCTTAAAAAGAATTTGCGGTGTGCAGGGAAGGGTGTGCGATTATACCTATGAGGAACTGCAGGGATTTTCTCTTTGCGGCAGTGAGGAAAAAATTCCTGCCTTTGAGCAGGTTCTGGAGCTGGTGCAGGGCAGGGTGCCCCTGATTGTGGAATTTAAAATTCCCAATATGGATATTTCCCTTTGCCCCATTGCGGACAGGCTTCTGGTTAATTATAGGGGATTATACTGCGTGGAGTCTTTTCATCCGCTGGCGCTGCACTGGTACCGCACTCACCGTCCGGGGGTGGTGAGAGGCCAGTTGTCCGACTGTTTTATGCATTCCAAAGAGCATCGGGGGGTAGGTCCTTTTATTATGCAGAATCTTCTGCTGAATTTTTATACCAAACCGGATTTTATTGCTTACAATCACCAATACAAAAAGGGGCTGTCCAGAAGGCTTTGTCATGGATTTTACAAAAATACCGCGGTTGCATGGACCATCAAGGATGAAAGGCAGTTGCAGGAAGCACACAAATATTTTGATATTTATATTTTTGAAAATTTTATACCTATGCGGAACCACAGCTAGGGTGAAAAAATTATGCAATTTGAATTGTTAGAAAATGGAAAATTTGGTAATTATGCACAAAAAAAATCGGGCTGTTAAAAAAGTATGAAAATCGGCTTGATATTCCATTGTCAGATTGATAAAATATTATGGTACTGGTATTCCGTCTATAATCGGAATCCGAAACACAGTATTAATACTATATTAAAAGGGAGACACAGAGCATGAGAAAATGGGTATATTTGTTTACCGAAGGTAATGCAGACATGCGTGAACTCCTTGGTGGTAAGGGTGCCAACCTGGCAGAGATGACCAACATTGGACTTCCCGTACCTCAGGGCTTCACAATTACAACAGAGGCATGTACACAGTATTATGAGGATGGTCGTGAGATTAACGACGAAATCCAGGCTCAGATTAATGAGTACATTGTAAAAATGGAAGGAA
>CAZRZM010000171.1:0-6740 GCA_964604575.1 uncultured Acetatifactor sp. | reverse complement strand
TTTGTTTCATCTTGTTTCTTGCAGTAAAGGGAAAAAATATCCCCATTGGTGGTAACATAAGAATCAACCAAATTCCCATATTTTTCAGAAGAAAATGACGCGGACAATTTGGTTTTTTCTTCTATGTATCTATATTCAAGTGTTGATGTAGGCTTCATTTCACAAGAAGAGATTAAAGTGGTAAAAATAAGTATCTGAAATAATATAAATATTTTTTTCATAAATAGGCTCCATTTTTAAATGTAGATTTATTAGAGATATCAATAGAATAAAAAGATGTCTTCGGTCTGAAAACATCTTTTTATTCTTAATATTTAAGGTTATGTAATATCTTCAAAATGATTTTATTAAATTGGGATTAAAATGTATGATAACAGTATTAACGTCCATAAACCGGATTAAAATCACCTGATTCACATATACAATACCATTCAGGACAATGTGAACATGCGTAAGCATGTGTTTTACTATTACAATACACACAGTTTCCTATTGGATACTTATATATCAGATATGCGCGGCAATTACTTTTAGGACATCTGTACGAGGTTACGGAACCATTTACGTAGTTGGGGTCATATGAACAGATTGTTGTGTCATCATTAGTATGTCTGCATGGAATACTTTCGGCTGCGAAAACATTAATGGAGGATACGAAAGTTAACATTGCTACAAGTGCTACAAATTTTTTTAGATTTTTCATAAAAACATCCATCCTTTCAACATTGTTGCTTGTTATACAGTTACAATGGTATTTTATCATAGTATTTTTGCGTTTTTTTGGAACTATCGTAATTACATGGTTATTTAACCTTTTTTATTAATATTTTTCAGTTACTTATATAAAAAAGAGAACTTTTGACTCTGTTGAAAATGCAGAATCTATGTGCTAAAATGAAAACAATATATATAGGGATGCAGAAAGGAAAAGTAACATATGAATAATAAGAAGAGATTAGTCAGGGGTTTATGTCTGACAGCAGCATTGGCATTTACTTTGACAGGATGTGGGAACAAAAATCTTCTGGACCCTGGAAATCCAGTGTCTCTGACAGTGTGGCATTATTATAACGGTTCCCAGCAGGTGGCTTTTGATGCTTTGGTGGAGGAATTTAATGAAACGGTAGGCAGAGAGAAAGGCATTTATGTGCAGGGTTACAGTCAGGGTTCCGTTTCTGATTTGGAGACAGCAGTGAGAGATTCCATTGCAGGAAAAGTGGGAGCAGATGCAATGCCGGATATCTTCTCCTCTTATGCGGACACTGCCTATGAAATCGAGCAGGCAGGTGCACTGGCAAGTCTGTCGGAATATCTCAGCGAAGAGGAGCTGGAAAGATATGTGGATTCTTACATTGAGGAAGGACGTATTGCTTCTGATGGTTCCCTGAGAATTTTTCCAACTGCAAAATCTACGGAAATCATGATGATAAATAAAACAGACTGGGAGCTGTTTGCGGAAGCCACAGGCGCTTCCCTGGATGATTTGAAAACGATAGAAGGTGTGACTGCCACTGCCCAGGCATACTATGAATGGACAGACTCTCTGACCCCTGATGTGGTAGAGGACGGCAAAGCATTTTATGGAAGAGATGCTGTGGCAAACTATTTTATTATTGGTATGCAGCAGCTTGGAGTAGAGATTTTTCAGGTGGAAAACGGCCAACTGACTTTGAATGTGCCTAAGGAAGAGTTGCGACGCCTCTGGGAAAATTACTATGTACCCATGGTAAAGGGATATTTTGGGGCTTACGGCTCTTTCCGTTCTGATGATGTGAAGACAGGAGAGCTTCTCGCTTATACGGGTTCCACATCTTCTGCCATGTATTTTCCCAATCAGGTTGAACTGGAGAATAATAGTTATGCCATTGATTATATTGTGATGACGGCTCCTATTTTTGATGGTGGGGAACACTATGCTGTACAGCAGGGAGCCGGTATGGTAGTAAGTAAGTCTGATGAAAAACATGAATATGCTGCAGTGGAATTTTTGAAGTGGTTTACGGAGGCAGAAAATAATTTGCAGTTCGGCTGTGTGTCCGGTTATCTTCCGGTACTGAAGGAAGCCAGCAATGTGGAAAAGCTGGACCAGATAATTGCAGATAAAGGACTGGAGGTTGCGCCAAAAACATATGATTGCCTGACAACCATTTTCAAGGAAATGGATAATATGACTTTATATACAAATAAGAGTTTTGAAAATGGTTCTGCTGCAAGAAAAGTACTGGAATATAATCTTGCAGATAAGGCAGCCAAAGACCGTGCGGAAGTGGAAGCAGCACTGGAGCAGGGAAAGAGTCTGGAGGAAGCATCCGCAGTTTATGTAACTGACGAGGCTTTTGAGGAATGGTATAATTCCTTTTGTGATTCATTAAATAGTGTAGTGGGCAAGTAGGGATAAAATGGAAGACAAAAGTCGAAGAAAGAAAAAAACAACTATATTCAGAATTTTTCTGATTCCGTTGATTGCTATTATGCTGGTACAAAGTTTTATCACTATCGGCACTCTGGTAGTCAGGAGAACTGCGGGAATGTTGGAGGAGTACTCCAGTGGTATGATGAGCCGGTTAGTGGAAAACAGAGGAATTATTCTGCAAAATGATATGAATCAACGCTGGGCATCTATTTATGAGCAGGAGACGCTTATGAATAATATTTTAGCGCAGTTTTTAGAAAACAATGATATAGAACTGGATGATTTTCTGGCCTCCGATGAACTGAAAGGAGAACTGCTGGAGCAGTTTTTTCCGGAATGTATTGATATCCTGCAGAATAGTTCCACTACAGGTATTTTTGTTATTCTCACAGGAGAGGACATGCAGACGGCTGCATATTATGATGGTTTTTTTATCAGGGATTCCGACCCCAATACAAATCCTGTCAATTACACAGATTTGCTGCTGGAAAGAGGTAATAAGCGTTTGTCCAGAAAGTGGAACATACCTCTGAATACTCATTGGACTACTCGTTTTTATATGGATGGTCAGGGACAGAATGTTTCTGACAATTATTTCTATGAGCCCTGGAGAGCCGGAACAGAATATATGGACACAGATATAGTCAATCTGGGTTACTGGTCCCTGCCTTTTTCACTGGAAAAAGGGATAACAGATTCTTATGAAATGATTACATATTCTCTGCCTCTCAGATATGAAGGGCAGGTATATGGAGTAATGGGAGTGGAAATTTCCAGCAGAGAACTCTATGGTTATTTTCCGGTAGAGGAATTAAACGACTCCCAGCAGTCAGGATATATGCTGGCAGTCAGACAAAATGATGATACTTATATTCCTTTGGTGGGAAAAGGCGTATTGTATAATCTGGTGTGTTCTACAAGTAATACTTTTAGTCTGCATGAAACAGATTATGATAATCTTTCACGGGTAGAGGATATCTGGTTGAATAATCAGGGTATTTTTGCAGTGGTCCGCCCTTTGAAGCTGTACAGCAATAATGTTCCCTATGAAAATACAGAGTGGGTACTTTTGGGATTAAATACAGAAAAAGAACTTTTTGGAATGAGCCGCCAGCTCTATGTCTGGATGGTTATCGCTGTCTTGGTTGGTCTGGTTTTCGGTGTGTTTGGTATTTACTTTTTGGTAAGACATCTGACAAAACCGGTTCAATACCTGATGCAGTGTATCAGCAGAGGAAGCACAGGTCTTCAGGAATTTAAGCCCTCTAATATTATTGAGATAGATGCGCTGTATGACGTTGTAAATGATCTGACAAATAAACAAAAAGAGGCGGAGAATATTCTTCTGGAGGAAAAGGAGCGTTACAGAGTGGCTCTGGAATCCTCTAAGGATATTTTCTTTTCCTATGATTTTCAAAAAAATATGCTGGATATTGTAAACCATGAGACAATGAGTGGACAATGGCAGTGTGAGGAATGTGAGAGCGGTTTTATTAAACCGGAATATATCTGTGATATGGACCGGATGGCAGTCATTAATGCAATGCAGAGCATAGAAGATAAACTTTTTATAGAGTTTCGGATGAGATGGCCGGAAGAAATGAATTATATATGGGTGGCGCTTTCGGGCAAGGTGGTCTATGACACGGATGGCAGACGGTGGAAACTGGTAGGAAGCATCCGGGATATTCAGGAGCAGAAAGAAAAAGAGGCGGAACAGCTCAGAAAAAATACAATAGATGGGGTTACCGGATTCTATGTTTTCAGTGCAGGTTTAAAAAAGCTTCAGGAATGTAGAGAAATCAGGCAAAATGGTGTCATGATTAATCTGTTTCTGAATCAATTGAAAGAAACAAATAAGAAGAATGGTATTGTATTCGGAGATATGATTCTTGAGGAAATAGGGAATCTGATTCGCAGCAGTTGTGAGGAATTCACCGATAAAACCAGGCAGCAGACAGTGGTATTTCGTCTGAACTCGGACGAGCTTGTTCTGTGGCTGGAAGACCAGTCAAGGCAGCAGGCTTCAGAATTTGTCTGCAATTTACTGAAAAAAATTGCAACAGGCTTTAAGCAGGAAAAATTAGATATGGATGTATATGCAGGTATGGTATGTGCAGAGAAAAATCAGACCACAGAAACACTGATTTCCATGGCAAGGCTGGCACAGGGATTTGTAATGCCTGGTGCCACAACACGATATTTTTTCTATGAGGATATTCCGGAAGAAAAAAGAACTGTTTTACCTGCATTACAGGGACATGAAATTAATACTTTGGATTATAATGAAGACGTCAGTCTGGTATCTCTGGCATTAAATCTCTTTGGTAAGGGTGCTGATTTCCCTGCCCAGATGATGTTGATGATTCGCAAAATCGGCAGGTTTTATCAGGCAAGTGATGTGCTGGTATCTGTGTTGCGGGCGGATTTTAATTCCAACTATCTGGATTACCAGTGGCACAGAAAGGAAGGAACCATTACTGAAAGCGTAAGGAAATACAAGGAGGAAGAAAGAGAAAGCTTCTATAAATGGCTGGGTCAGGGAGAGGCACAGTATTTTTCAGAGGAAGACAGCAGGCAGAAAATGATTCAGTGCTTTTTAAACATTGCACCGGGACAGTCAGGTATTGTTTTGCCTATGTATGACAATGGAAATTACATGGGAAATATCTGTATTCTTGGTATTTCTCAGCAGTTTGTGGAGAATACTGAAGAGTATCAGAATCTTGCAGAGCTTGGCAGGGTGATTCAGAGTCAGTTGAATCAGCAGCAACATGATATTGCAAGCAAAGCGAAATCTGATTTTCTGTCCCGCATGAGTCATGAGATTCGTACTCCCATGAATGGAATTATAGGTATGACAGCCATTGCACTGCAGCAGAACCAGAGTGAGGAGAGAGTTACGGACTGTTTACAGAAAATACAAGCCTCTTCCAATTATCTGCTGGGATTAATCAATGATATTCTCGATATGTCTAAAATTGAGAGTGGCAAGATGAAGCTGGAGCCGTCGAACTTTAATATATATGAGATGCTGGATACCATCGGGCAACTGATAATACCTCAGGCAACTGCTAAGAATATTGATTTTGTGCAGGATATACGTCTGACTCATAACTGGTTGGTGGCAGACAGGATGAGAATCAGTCAGGTGCTGATTAATCTGTTGGGCAATGCAGTAAAGTTTACTCCTATAGAAGGAAAGGTAATCTTGACAGTACATGAAATGGAAGCTGCAGAAAAAGAAGTCCTTGTTTATTTTGGAGTACGTGATACGGGAGTTGGTATTGCTAAAGAGGACCAGGAAAGAGTGTTCCGTTCCTTTGAACAGGCTTCCGACAGGAATCCATCAAAACAGCAGGGTACGGGTCTGGGACTTTCTATCAGCACCCGTCTGGTTCAGATGATGGGCAGCAACATCCAGTTGGACAGCGAGCCTGGAGAAGGCAGTACATTCAGTTTTGCTATTTCTTTAAAAATTGGTGAAAACATGGAGGCAGAGACACAGGAGGAAATTATTTCTTTTGACGGATACCGGATTTTGATAGTGGAAGATAATGAACTCAATGCTGAAATTGCAAGTTGTCTGTTGGAGGAGCGTAATTTCAAAGTAGACTGTGTGTATGATGGAGCGCAGGCAGTAGAGCGTATCCGCACTACAGCACCGGGAACATATGACGTTATACTGATGGATATTATGATGCCGGTAATGGACGGTCTGGAAGCAACCCGTACAATCCGAGGCATGGAGCGTGAGGACTGCCATACCATACCCATTGTCGCCATGTCAGCAAACGCTTTCGACGACGATTTAAAGAGGTCTGTGGAATGCGGCATGAATGGACATTTGTCCAAGCCAGTGGAAGTGGATAAGCTGTACCAGATGTTGAATAAGGTGATTCGTGGTGGCAAAAAGTAATGTTTTGTTTTTGTAATCAAGGAATGATAGGTGGTGTTTGCTGTTCGTGAGGGTGGTATACATATTAAAAATATAGCATGTTTTGTTAAAGAATACAAATTTGTAGATTGGGATAAGGTGAGAAGAATGAAAGATGAGGGGAATTTTTTTGAGCATCAATCGGAACAGTCAATGATTAAAGCAAAAATAGTTTCTAGCTATTTTACAGCATGGTCTAGGATTATGTGCAAAAATAAAAATTGGTCGTCTTCAATTCCTGTTGGATATGTGGATTTATTTAGTGGACCGGGGGTATATCAAGATGGAAATGAATCTGTTCCGATAATGTTAATAAAAACTGTTTTGAGTGATATAGAATTGAGTGACCGCTTTTGGTTTTACTTTAATGATCAGGACGAGAATAATATT
>CAZRZM010000170.1:0-6828 GCA_964604575.1 uncultured Acetatifactor sp. | reverse complement strand
AACACCAAGTATATCCAGCTCTTTCATTCACTCACCACCTCTTTCTTAAGAATTAAATTTTGATTAACACGGCTACTGCCCAACTGGTTCTTTGTCTGCAAATTCTATAGGATTAACATCAAGAAATTTGCAAATCGCAAGAGCCTCATCTATTGAAAGCGGTCTATCTCTATTCTTATCTCCAAGGCTTGCATATAAAGCTGCGTATTGTATTCCTGTTGCACGGGCCATCGCTGAAAGATTAATAGCCTTTTCTTTAGTGTATTTAGCCAAATTCTTTGTTGCAGACACTATAATTCACCTCTTTTCTCTATTTTGAAGACTGTGTATGTATTATAGTCTTTGTTTTGTATACTGTCAATAGTTTTTTGAATTTCTTTATTTTAAAGACTTTTATTGACTGTTGTAAAATTCTTTGATATATTATGAAGAAAGAGAGGTGGCTTCATGAACAATATTGGGGATACATTAAAGAGACTCAGAGAAGAAAATGGTCTAAAAGGTAATGAAGTTGTAGAAAGGCTAAAAAACTTAGGAATTGAAATTTCTGTCAAAACTCTTTATGGATATGAGAGCGGACGAAATTCAACTAATGCCGATATGTTTTTAGCATTATGCCAAATATATAAATGCCAAAATATCATGGAAGCATTTTCGAATTCTGACGATGATGTTTTGTTCACTAACAAAGAGTGGGAAATGATTGAAAAATATCGTAAATTGGATTTTCATGGTAAAGAAATGGTAGATTTCACTCTTCTAAAGGAATGGGAACGCTCTGTTGCCATGTCCACCGCCCCCGCTCCGGGTATCCCGGACACACCAGAGGAACTGGAAGCACTGTACCCTCCCGTAGATATAGATTCCGATGATGCTTCAGACGCCGGGTGATGAACGCGCCCGGTGTTTCCATTTAACTGATTATCTGATAACTATAAATTGCGTTTTTCCATCAAAATTCAGATTATAGTAGCAGGTATTGTTGCTGTGGTAATATACGGCATATACTCTTTCATCATGGTATCTTATGTATTTTTTTGTCATGCGCTTCCCCTTTCCTGGAATGCCGGGCGCATCTCCATCATAAAATCCAGAACAGAAATTTATGTCAGGGTAAAAAAATGCCCCGGTAGTGTTCAAGGCACCACCGGGGCTGTGTCAGAATATCTGCCACCACATCTACATCATCCCATCTGCGGATATTATCTTATCAAATTACAGTTCAGACAAAAAGGAACTATAGGTATAATTTTTTCAATAAATAATCTGTGGTGCTCAATTAATACACATTATTGTGTATTTCATTGTTGACTTTTTGTGTATAAATGTGTATAATAGTATTTGAAAAGGAGAAGATAATGAATGCACGAACGATAACCGTAAAGACACTGGAACAGAATGGATATTTTTTAAAGAGACACGGCGCCAACCATGATATTTACTTCAATAATGATACAAAATCAACAATAGCCGTCAAAAGACATGATTTCAACGAAAATGATATGAGATACATTTTCAAGGAAGCCCACATTGACAGGAAACGGTAAGCGCTTCCTGTCCCACCAATAAAAGGAGGCATTTATATGTTATATATTTATACAGCAACTTTTACACCAATCGAAGATGGAAGCGGTTTCTATGCCAGGGTTCCGGACCTCCCGGGATGTATTACTACCGGGAAAACCCTTGCAGAAGCTATTGACTTAATTACTGATGCCATGAATGCCTGGCTGGTTGTGGCTGAGGATGAGCATCTTGATATAGCTCCACCCACTCCCCAGCACGAACTCAATATTGATTCTGATACTTCCTGTGCCCTTATCAAAGCTGATACGATTGCCTACCGTGCTCTCACTGATACCAAATCCGCACGGAAAAACGTATCCCTTCCCGTCTGGATGATTAATCTGGCAGATAAAAACAATATCAACTGCTCCCAGCTTTTGCAGGAGGCTCTTCTTGGTAAGTTTGCTTCTATCGGAATGAAATATTAATACTTGCACACAATGCTTTTGTTGACGTCAACAAAACGTAGAAGCAAATATACCCCCTTGTTTTGGAAACACTTTATTTTAGGAGGTATTTATTATGTTATCTGCTTATCCAGCCTGCTTTATAAAAGAAGAGAACGGATATTCTGTTATTTTTCCCGATTTAAACCATTTAGCCACCTGTGGGGATACTCTCGATGAAGCTTTTACCATGGCTGTTGACTGTCTCGCAGGCTATCTGTACTGGCTCCAGAAAAACGGAGAAGCTGCACCTGCCCCTTCTCCTTTGGACAAAATTAATCCCGGGGAAGTAACCGCAGAACTGGAAATATCATCTGACGAAGTATTTGTAAACATCGTTACTGTGGATGTTGCCGAATACGCCAAAACACATTTTGAAAAGGCAGTCAAAAAGACCCTTACTATTCCGGCATGGCTCAACACTGCTGCCCTGGAGCAGAATATAAATTTCTCCCAGGTACTGCAGGAAGCCCTGATGCAGAAAATTGGTGCCAAATAAGAACCATCTCGCTGAACCAAGTGCACCACTGCTCTTACTTTGGCAGGGGCAGTTATGTACTCTGTTATCTATTCTAAACCCACCATTGGTGTGTTTGAACCGATATAATACATTATTGTTGAAAAAAGGAAATAACTGGAGAATCCATCATGAAAATTAGATATGAAAAATCTGCCATCAAATATTTAAAGGGATTACAGAGACCACAACGTGATTTAATATTGTCTGCCATTGAAAAACTTACACACCATCCTGCAGAAGGTGATATCAAGCCGATGAGTGGTTATAAAGATGGACGTTACCGGCTCCGTGTCGGAAAATACAGGGTTATCTACAAATATTTAGACGAATACGATATAGAGATTCTTTGTGTAATGGATATTGGCAGTCGTGGGGATATATATAAATAATGTTAAGGAGGTCTACTATGACAAAAACTATTGAACAAACCGTAAATATGTTGGAAATGCTGCCTGCCCAGGAGCAGGATTTAGCCATGGAGCTTGTAAAGCGTCTTGTTCTCGCATGGGACCCTGATTTTACCAGACTTACCCCGGATGAACGTATACGCCTTGAAACTGCGGAGAATGGCGAATACATTGATTCCGAAAATATAGACTGGAATAATTAATGACAGAGGTGATATTATGTCCAGAATCAGATGTGCCATCTATGACCGCGTAAGTACAGAACTCCAGGTAAAAGAGGGGCTTTCCCTGGATGCCCAGAAAGCCGCCCTGACAGACTATGCCCTCTCCCACGGCTATGAAATTGTGGGCTACTATGCCGATGAGGGACTGACAGCCAGGAAAAAAATGCAGAACCGCAAGGACCTGCTCCGGCTCCTCGCGGATGTGGAGGCAGACAAAATCGACCTGATACTTGTCACCAAGCTGGACAGATGGTTCCGTAACATCAAGGACTACCACAACACCCAGGCAATTCTGGAGGCACATAACTGCAACTGGAAAACCATCTTTGAGGAATACGACACCTCCACTGCCAACGGGCGTTTTGCAATCAACATCATGCTTTCCGTGAATGAAAATGAGTGTGACCGTACCTCGGACCGTATCAATTCTGTATTTGCCTACAAGAAAAGCCGCAGGGAGCACATAAACGGCAGACCTGCCTACGGCTATATTACCGATGAAAACAAAAAACTGGTAAAGGATCCCGCCACAGAGCATATTGTGAATGAAATCTTTGACTACTATTTCACCACATACTCCAAGAAGGCCACTGTGCAGCATATCCTTTCCAAATATGCCGGTCTGCCTGTCTGCCCCACCATGTACCAGGTAAACCGCGTCCTGACCTGTGAAACCTATACCGGAACCATGTACGGCATTGAAGACTACTGCCCTGCCTACATCACCGGGGAGCAGTCCGGCAGAATCCGCTCCATAAGCGATTCCAAGATTATTCCGCACCAGACCGAACCTTTCCTATTCTCTTCCATGATAAAATGTCCTGTCTGCGGCAGGAACATGAATGGGTTTGTCAAACGGCAGAAACTGAAATCCGGAGGCACCTCCGAGTACAAGCGTTACCGCTGCGGCGCCAAATTTACCGAATACCACAACGGTGCCTGCATCTCCGAGTCGGTTGTTGAGGAATACCTGCTGTCCCATGCCATGGAACAGTTGGAGCTCAATATACTGAACATGCAGCAACAGCAGAAAAAGTTAGCGAAAAAACCGGATAAGTCCGCTTCCATCCGTGCGGAGCTGGAGCGTCTGAACAACATGTACCAGAAAGGAAGAATCAAAGAAGAGTATTATGATGAGCAGTATGCCCTGCTGTCAGGGAAACTGGAAAACTGTACGGCATCCCCTGAAATAACCGCCTCCCTGGAAGCCTACAGAGCCATTTCCCGCATCCTTTCAGACGGATGGCAGGAAATGTATCTTAAACTGGATATCCGGCATAAAAAAGCCTTCTGGAAGGATATTATCAGGGAGATAAACGTGGATGCGGAGAGCCGTAAGATATGCGGTTTCCATTTCCGCACTTAAGGGTGTAGTAACATATATTTTTCTACCGTAAAATCCCCCTGCCCGCCAGAGAACGCTGCCGCCGTGGAACCAAAATCAATGCTCTGGTCGATATTCACTTCCGTGCTGGGGTCGATATTATTTTTATTCAAAATAAACTCGAAGACCATCTCCGGCATACCCCCGGCTCTTCCTCCCAGAACCTCTTTGCCCTTCAGCATATCCCATTCAAAATCTTCAATAGGCTCTCTTGCCACCAGGAAATTGCCTGCGCGCTGGGTCAGTTGGGCAAAATTCACCACATAATCCTTGGTTCCCCCCGCATAGGTATATATGGTACTTTCACTGCCCATAAACCCTATATCCGCCTCGTCTGTCAATACGGCAGTCATGGTTTTGTCTGCGCCAAATCCCGTTACCAGCTCCAGCGCAATCCCTTCCTCCGCGAAGTATCCCTCCTCTATCGCCACATACATGGGCGCATAAAAGATGGAGTGTGCAACTTCATTGAGAACAAGCTTTTTTGCGCCCTCTTCTTTTGCCACTCCACATCCGCTGCATACAGCCAGAACCGCTGCAAGCGCCACTGCCAGTGCAGTCTGCTTCCGGTTCCGCTTTTTACTTAATAACCTTTTCATAACAGGCACCATTCCTTTCCTCCCGGAAATCTGATGCTCTATCCTATGAAAATATTTCTATTTTGTGTATGTTTCCCTTTCATTATTTTCATATTTTATATACTCATATTTGATTCTGGACAGTTGCCTGTTTTCTATGCTTTGTCTGTCTTTTCAGTTTTATCTGCCTTGTCACCTTTATCTTTTGTGCCGGATGTTTTCCCGTCTGCAATCTGGTCGATAATCTTCTCAATCATAAGCTTTTTCACATATACATCAAAACTCAGCAGACAGATAAAAGAAAATTTGCGTAAAAACTCGATATCATCCTCCGGCGCACCCTCAAAACTCTCCTGCGCTTTCATGAACTTCCCGCGTACATCCTCTTTAAGCCCCTCAATCAAATCATGCTCCATGCCGAACACTTCGCAGTAGATGCTTTCCAAATCAAACTCTTTATCATTCTGAAAATAACGCTCTGTGATAGGAGTCAGCAGGGTCTGGATATCGTTAATGGATAAAATCCCTTTATAATAATAGATAAATATCAGCAGCAGCACATGCTCCTTGGAGTATTTTTTCTTCACCGGCGGTGGCAGCAGGTCATTTTTGGCATAATTATTAATCATGGTTTTCGTCAGAATCTTGTCATTTTCAGGATATCTGGCAGTATCCCGCAGCTTTCTGTCCATGAAAGTAGTGACCTGGTCCATGTATAAATCAATATTCGGAATATCCTCCGGCTTTATATATTTAATACGCTCAAGACTCTCCATAATACTGTTCAACAAATCTTCCGTATTCAGTGTCATTTCGTTTAACGCTCCTTATTCCATGCAAGATAACTCTATTATATAGTATTTAAAACTACATGACAACTGTTATATTTATTTTTCCTCTCTTTACTTTATGACTTTAATATGTTAAAATGTAACTAATCAGACTGTAAAGTTTTACAGTGTAAAAGTAAGGGGGTTTACCATCCATGAACAAAAAAATCAAAACAGAAGCTGTCGATTCCTTGTTTGATGCCGTATTAAGTCTGGAAACCCGCGAAGAATGCTACAGTTTCTTTGAAGATTTATGTACTGTGAATGAGCTTTTATCCCTGTCACAGCGTTTTGAGGTGGCAGCCATGCTCAAAGACCACAAAACCTATCTGGAAATCGCAGAAAAGACCGGGGCGTCCACTGCCACTATCAGCCGTGTGAACCGTTCTCTGAATTACGGCAATGACGGATATGATTTAGTGTTTCACCGCATGAAAAAGTCAGATATCCCGCAGGAATAATATCACATTTCTTTCTGCGGGGTAATAATTACCTTACCGTCCTCCACCGCAACGCAGACCTTATTAGTGGAAATGCCCACTTTCTCCAATATCTCCTCACTTAACTGCAGGCGGTGGGCTCTGTCAAGAATAACGTACTCCTCCTGCCCATTCTCCTCTTCCCCGCTCCACGCACAAGCAACATTTCTACGGATTTTCTCTGTACTGATTTTACCGTCAGAAATCAAAATGACGCGGTTCACCTTATCCGCAAGTCCCATGTCATGGGTAACAATTACAATGGTAATTCCCAAATCCTGATTCAGCTTACCAAACAGCCGGAATATCTGGTCCGATGTTTTCGTATCCACCGCACCAGTGGGCTCATCGGCGAGAAGAATTGCCGGTTCATTGGCAAGCGCCACCGCAATCG
>CAZRZM010000169.1:0-6841 GCA_964604575.1 uncultured Acetatifactor sp. | reverse complement strand
TCTTTTCCTCCACAGAAAAATTATAATAGAGATATAATAATGCCGTATCATTACCGGGCAATTCATTTACTTAAGAAAGGGCTTCACCAACGATGACAGACGATTTTAATTTACTCAGGAAAGAAATGTTAAAAGAGGATACTGGCGCTGCCATAGAGGAGTGGTTTGAAAACTGGCAGCAGTTAATGAGCCGTTATCGCTGTGCCATCATGGAAATAGAGACGAAATTTAATGTGCTCAACGAACAGTTCTCCCTACAGCACGAACGCAATCCTATTGAGAGCATCAAAACCCGCATCAAATCCCCCAAAAGTATTCTTATGAAAATGCGTAAAAAACAGATTCCCCTGACCCTATCCGATTTGGAGGAAAATCTGCACGATATTGCCGGAATACGGGTAATATGTTCTTTTATCGATGATATTTATATGCTGGCTGACTGCCTCACCAGTCAGGATGATATTATCCTGCTGCAAAAAAAGGATTATATCAAATATCCAAAAGAAAACGGCTACCGCAGCCTGCATCTGATTATAGAAATTCCCATTTTTCTACAGAATGAAAAACGGAATATGAAAGTGGAAGTCCAACTGCGCACCATCGCAATGGAATTTTGGGCAAATCTGGAACACCGTCTCCGTTACAAAAAGAACCTGCCCTCTGATATTCTCAGTGCCACAGCCGATGAACTGTCCCAATGTGCCGAAATCAGCGCCATGCTGGACGAGCGAATGCAGCAGATTCGTGACACAGTGGAGAATAATCCCTGCATACAAACTCAAACTTAGGAGATAATGATGGAAAACATTATGCGGAGGAATTGCATGACAAAATCCATCTGGACAGACAGTCCAAAACTTCCTGAATTTCCAAAACTGCAGGGCAGCGTCAAAACAGACACCTTAATCATAGGCGGTGGCCTCTGCGGTATCCTATGTACTTATCTGCTCCAAAAGTCAGGTGTAGACTCCCTCCTGGTGGAAGCAGGCACCATCGGAAGCGGCGCCACCCATAATACCACTGCCAAAATCACTTCCCAGCATGGTCTGATTTATCATAAACTGCTTACCTCTCTTGGCAGGGAACTGACATCCCTCTATTTGACGTCCAACGAAAAGGCACTGGCAAAATACCGGGAACTGTCCCAAACCATAGACTGTGATTTTGAGGAGCAAAATTCCTATATTTACTCTCTGTCCGACCGCCGGAAAATAGAGCAGGAGGTCCGCGCTGTGACCTCCCTTGGCTTTCCGGCATTTCTGAGCGAGGAGAGTCCTCTCCCCTTTTCCATTGCAGGCGCTGCAGGCTTTCCCGGTCAGGCTCAGTTCCATCCTCTGAAATTTCTGGCGGAAATCGCCAGCGACCTTCCTGTCTATGAACACACTTTTATAAAAAATATCGCCCCCCACAAGGCATGGAGCGATGAAGGAGAAATTACTGCCAAAAATATTATTGTGACGACACATTTCCCTTTTTTGAATAAATATGGAAACTATTTTCTAAAACTATACCAGCAACGCTCTTATGTACTTGCCCTGAAAAATGCTGCCGACATTGGGGGAATGTATATGGATGAAAATGAGAATGGTCTTTCCTTCCGTGGTTATCATGATATGCTTTTGTTGGGCGGTGGTGGACACCGTACCGGAAAATCCGGCGGAGGCTGGCAGGAACTTAGAGACTTTGCAGCCGCACACTATCCCTCCTCTCAGGAAAAATACGCATGGGCAGCCCAGGACTGTATGAGTCTGGACGGTATTCCCTATATCGGGCGGTATTCCAGACATACTCCTGATTTATACGTTGCATCCGGTTTCAACAAATGGGGAATAACAACTTCCATGGTCGCCGCCATGCTGTTATGTGATTTGATAACCGAACAAAAAAGCCCCTGGGAGAAACTTTACACTCCAAGCCGCAGTATCTGGAAACCCCAGCTTTTCCTCAATGGGCTGGAGTCTGTGACAAATCTGCTGACTCCCACCCTCAAGAGATGTCCCCATCTGGGATGCGCCCTGAAATGGAATCCCCGGGAACATACCTGGGACTGCCCCTGCCACGGTTCCCGGTTTGAGGAAGACGGCACCCTCATTGACAATCCCGCAACCGGAGATGCCAGAGTCTAGTTGAGAGATTTATTTTCTCTGCCGGACTTACTCTCTTTGCCCGCCTTAATATAAGGATTATTCCAAAACGCGATAACCAATTCTACTGCCATCAGACACCAGATAACAGGCTCGCAGTAAATAACCGCTGTGTACTCATATTTCGGTATTAACACAGCCACAAATACAATTTTACCGATTAGTTCTATAATGCTGGAAAATACCGGCAATATTTTCTGTCCGATTGCCTGTAGTGCATTTCTGGTGCAGTTTACCAATCCCAGTATAAAATAGAATGGTGCAACGACTCTCAGATATCTCGCGCCGTTTTCCAGAACCACTGCTTCCGTGGAACCGGAAATCAAGCGCACCATATAGGGTGCGAACAGCCATAGAAAAGCTGTGACTACCAGTGTTGCACAGGCATTGTACAGATAGGCGCTCTTCATTGCCTTACGGATACGCCCTACCTGATTGGCACCGCGGTTCTGGGACACAAAGGTACTTACTGTCTGCGTCATAGCGGTAAAAAGCATCATGCCAAACTGGTACAGCTTTCTCGCCGCAGTATGACCCGCGATAACCAGATAGCCCAAATTATTAATTCCCGACTGTAGAATCGCGCTTCCGGCAAAAACCAGACAGTTCATCAACGCCATGGACAGTCCCTGGGCGGTCATTTCTTTATATAAATTCACATCTATCGCAAAATGCTTTTTCTCCGGTATTAACACTCTGGCAGACTTCACAATGTAAATCAGACAGAGCACCACAGAAATTCCCTGGGCAATTACGGTTGCAATGGCGGCACCCACAACTCCCATGCCCATATGACGGATAAACAGAATATCCAGTCCAATATTGGACACCGAGGAAACCACCAGAAACACCAGCGGCATGACGCTGTTTCCAATCGCCCTGAGCATTCCCGAACACAGATTGTAGGCAAACACAACGCCCATAAAAAGGGTGATGGCGGAGACATACTCATGTGCCTCGCCGATAATCTCAGGCGGGGTATTCAACAGCTTCAAAAAAGGCATCAAAATCACCCTTGTCAATAATGTCAGTATTACTGTGATGGCAGCCGCAATCACAAGTGAGGATGCCACAGAACGTTTCAGCAGATTCTCATCCCTGGAGCCGTAGCTTCTGGCTGTCACAATGGACAGACCGCCTCCGATACCCAAAGCAAAACCAATGAGCAGGTCATATACCGGTGTAGCCGCCCCCATGGCGGCAAGCGCTGTCTCACCCAGAGTATGTCCTACAATCACAGTATCCACTGTGTTGTATAACTGCTGGAATATACTGGATAAAAAAAGGGGAATCGCAAAACGGACCATAGGTGCAAAAATCGGTCCATGCAACAAATCAACTTGTGATGCTTTTGAAATTTTATTCATAAGTTCTCCATTCTTTTCTACTAATCTTTCTTCTTAACATCTATTCTTCATACAAATCATTTTCATTTGCGGAACTCCAATACTCTCTGCAATTACCCCGCATTTCGTCATGAGAAGAAAAAATATATTCTTTTTCTCATCACTTAAACATTCATAATTTGCCTGTCCTTTTGCAATTACAATATCTGCTTTCCGATAAACTTCCTGAAATTCTTTTGAAGTTCTGTGCAGGACAGTTCCTAATGAATCATCACCATTACTGATTATTGTTGCGTAGGCATCCATACCTACTGCATAAGCATCTTCTTCCACCGAATCATTCACAACGGCTTTCCCTCTTGTAGCAAAGAAAATATGACAGGATGGATTCACCTTACTAATCTTTTTAATCAGAATTTTGTCAAGACAGATTTCCCCGCAATTATCCCCCAAATAAAGTAATATATCCGCTTTACAAATCTCTTGCATCAAAAGAGCAGAATCATCCACTTCCAACAAATCCTCTTTCAATTTGGCAAAGCAGGTTTCTATATCTGAGAGTAGCAGATTATGAATTGGATTAAAATCAATAATGTTTCCTATAATTGCGTATTTGATACTTTCCAAAAAAGGATTATCCAACTCATTAATCTCCTGCTCCAATTCCGGAATCTGTTCCAAAAACATCTTGTTATAACGTGCTCTGGTTTCTTTATAGGGGTCGTCATTACCTGTTAACTTTTTCAGCATTGAGAAAATCTCTCCGACTAATTCCGGAGTGGAAGAACCTTTAAAATCAGCCCTGCTTAAATATGTAAATACATTTCTCAACAAGTCATCTTTCTCTATTAATCCAACCATATCTGCTACCTTAATTGTCTGGTTAACAATACAAGGTATACATTTTTCTTGTATTTTCATTGCTTTCTCCCAAAACAAAAGCGTATCAACATACGCCCTTGCTCAAGTCCTTCAATATGGATATTTCCCGCTGATAACCCTCCAGCTCATTGGGGGTCTCCAGGTAAAAGGGCAGGTCCCGCAGCTTTGGATGTGTTACAATCCGTTCAAATGCTGCAAGTCCGATATGTCCCTGCCCGATTTTCTCATGTCTGTCCTTGTGGCTTCCCCGCACATTCATGGAATCATTTAGATGAACCGCCTTTAATCTGTCCAGCCCGATTACGGAATCAAATTCCTTCAGTACATCGTCCAGATGCTCCACAATATCATAACCGCTGTCCCATACATGGCAGGTATCCAGACATACTCCCAGCCTGTCCGACAATTCTACTTTATCCATAACAGCGCGAAGCTCCTCAAAGCTGCGCCCCACTTCACTTCCTTTGCCAGCCATCGTCTCCAGAAGTACTGTGGTGGACAGTTCCGGCGCCAGAACACTGTTTAATGTTCCGGCAATCATTTCAATTCCAGTCTCCGCTCCCTGCTGTACATGGCTTCCCGGATGAAAATTGTACATAACTCCGGGAATCCTCTCCAGCCTGTGCAGGTCATCCCGCATGGTCTCCAACGCGAAACGGCGGATATTTTCATCCCTGGCGCAGGCATTCAATGTATAGGGTGCATGGGCCAGAGGCTTTGCAATATCTTTCCTGGCAAAAAAATCAAGCATGGCATCAATATCGTCCTGCTTCCATTCCTTTGCCGCTCCTCCTCTGGGATTGCGGGTAAAAAACTGAAAGGTATTGGCACCGATACTCTGTGCCGTCTCTGCCATTGCCAGAAAGCCTTTTGCGGACGACAGATGACATCCTATTCTCAACATATGCTTCTCCTTATATAATCCTCCGCACTGCCAGAATAGGACGGTAATTGGCATTGCTGACTTTGATTCCTGTCTTGGCGGTACTGGCGTGTACAATCTTGCCGTCTCCGATATAAAGCGCCACATGCCCGCTGTAGCAGATTAAATCTCCCGGCTGTGCATTACTGTACTCCACTCCCGTTCCCGCACTGCGCTGTTCAAAGGATGTTCTGGGAAGTGAATATCCAAAATCACTGTATACCCGGAAAGTAAAACCGGAACAGTCCGCGCCGTTTGTCAGACTGGTTCCGCCTGCCACATAGGGATTACCGATATACTGCAGGGCATATTTTGCAATTTTCTTGCCCAAATCACTGCCGCCGGCATTATCCACAGTAGAGGTATAATTGGTAGATGTGTAAGTCTGGTTCGCTGCATTGGAATTATTGCCCTGGTTCTGCTGTGCCTGCAACAGTTTTAACTGTTGCTTTTCCTGCTGCAATAACTTCTTGGCAACCGACGCTTCCTGTCTGGCGCGGTTAATCTCTGCCTCGAAATTGGCAGACTCCCTCTTTTTCTGGTCAAGCATAACATCCAGCTCAGACTTCTGATCCTCCAGAACTCTCTTGTCCTCTTCCAGCGCCTGCCTGTCCGTCTCCAGATTATCCTTCTCCACTACCAGCAAATCCCACAAATCATGCACCTGATTCTTGGTCTCCTCAAACTCTTCCAGCTTCGTCCGGTCGTACTCGTATATCCTTTCGATATAGTCCATACGGTTCAGCATATCTGCCAGACCGTCTCCCTGTAAAAACAGTCCCAGATATGTTTCACTGCCATTCTCATACATGTAGCGGATGCGTATGAGCATATCATTGTACTGCTGCTCCTCTCTCTCTTTTGCAGCCTCATACTCTTCCTCAGTTTTCTCAATCTCCACCTGTTTGTCTGCAAGCTCTTCTTCTTTCTCCGCAATCTCATCTTCTTTCATGCCAATACTGGTCATGGTATTAATAATCTCTGCGTTCAGATCCTCAATCATCTCTTCCACAACCGCCTGCTCATCCGTGAGATTTTCAATCTGGCTGTTAATATTATCAATAGTGTTCTGCGTCTGATTAATCTGATTCTGGATATCGGTTATGGATGTTGCCTCCGCAACCATCTCCCGATTTGCATAAGGTGTTACTGCCACAACTGTGAGACTCACCAATAATATTAAATTGAATACTCGTAAAATTTTCTTTTTCATATCTTTAGAATACCATATCCGATGAATGATTTCATCATAAAAATCCTTAAGATTCCATAACCCGGTTACTATTCCGTCATTATATACTACAGTTCACAGTTATTTACGGTACGGGGGAACGGAATGACATCACGGATATTGCTCATACCGGTGAGGTACATCACACAGCGCTCAAATCCAAGTCCGAAACCTGCATGGCGGACGGAACCGTATTTGCGCAAATCCAGATAGAAGTCGTAATCCTCCTTGTTCAGTCCCAGTTCTTCCATTCTCTGCTCCAGTACTTCCAGCTTATCTTCTCTCTGGCTTCCGCCGATAATCTCGCCGATTCCCG
>CAZRZM010000168.1:0-6888 GCA_964604575.1 uncultured Acetatifactor sp. | reverse complement strand
CAAACTCTGTTTCTATCCATGGCATATCTACACGTTGTCTGCCTATGCGTGATTCTGCTCCAGCCAAACATACCTCTATAGGAAAATCCAGTAAAAATATAGTTTCACACGCCTGAATACGCATTTCAAGTGTTCTTCCGTAATTTCCATCAATAATCCATTTATCCTTTAAAACAATTTCTTTTAATTTCTCGTCAAATATATTTCTGTCAACAGTTGTCCTGTCAGGCTTGTGCCATAACATATCAAGATAATATAAAGGCAAGTGAGTTTTATCACTTAGTATTCTTGCAAATGTGCTTTTTCCTGCACCCGGACAACCAATTATGATTGCTTTATGAAACATAAAAAGGTTACCTCCAAAATAAGCTATCTGTTTGATAAATTCCGAATTTTGCTGAATTGTTCAACGTCATTATCTTACCACAAACGCACACACAATTCCATTGATTTATGCTTAAACTCGCTTTGCCGTATGGTTCCTATTCCCGTTCCATCAACCGCACCGTATCTCCCACGGCAATCTCCTTGTCCGCACTGACAACAACCTGTTCCTCCTCCCCCAGTGCCCCTTCTTTCAAAGCCGCATAAGAAGCATTCTGGTCTATGACCTCCACCTGTCTTTTTACCACCCGAAGCTCCGTACCCAGTATGGTATTGGTTTCCCGCAGTACATAAATAAACTGCTTAGCGTCCACTGTATGAATGGCTGACAGCGGAACACAGCAGGAATAGGGTCCCTCTTGTTTTACAAACCTTAAGGTGCCCATCTGTCCCGGAGCAATTTTATCTTCATTTCCCTCCACCGTCACCAGATAATTATCCTCATCCACCTTATTGACTGCAGACAGCGGCAGGTTGTCCAGGTTCTTTTTACCGTTCTGGAACTGTAATGTCACCACATCATTCATGCCAAGCAGACGCATCTGCTCCTTGTTCAGGGCTGCCTCAAACATCCATCCCATAGAATCATCGGACAGTATCATTGCCGCAGTGTCCGGAGTCCGTCCTCCCGTAGAGATATATATGGACCTGACGCTTCCCTCCACATTGCTGCAAATCTTTCCCTCCTGCTCCAGCAGTGTGCGGCATATTTCAGCCTCTTTTTTCAGGGCTTCATAAGTCTGCTCCTCCTCCATAATACCGCTTTTCTCATCCGCAGTCTCCCTCTCCATATCCTCCAGACTGCGTTTCGCCTGTAAAATCGCCAGATTCCTGTCATTGTCTGCCATCTGCAGTGCCGTCGCCGTCTCTTTTACGGAATTTTCCAGCATTTTTTTCTCCTCAGACCATGCCGTCTGCAAGGACAACTGTAAGCTGCCTGCATATATCTGAAAAGCCTCCGCCTGCTCCGGGTCATTTAAGAGCCTCTGGTATTCGCTGTCCTGACGAATTTTGCTGTCATAATAGGCTTCCCAGGAAGGAAAATTGTTCAACGCATTCTGGGCATCCTCATACTGCTGTCTTGCCCTTGCCAGAGACAAATCCTGGGTTTTTACAACATTGTCCAAATCCTCTTTTGCCCTGGCAGCTGCCACCTGCCTTGCCTGCACAGACAGCTTCTTGGCCGCCTTACTCTCTTTCAGTCTCTGTTCACACAGTGCGGTCTGGTTCTCCAGCTCCTGCATTTTCTCTGCCAGCTTCTCGGTATTGAGACAAAACAGTACCGTATCCTTATGAATCTGCTCTCCTTCCCTGACACATATCTGTTCAACCATGATTCCCTCCGATACTACTACCGCTTCCTCCCGGACTGTGGTAACGATTCCTCCCACCTCCACCACATGGTCGATGCTTCGCTGCTCCATTCTGCCCACTTCCACCTGCGGCATAAGGTAAGCATAAATTCCTCTTGAAATTATTGTGCACAGCAGCATAAATAGCAGAAAAATCCCAAACCCTTTCACCGCCCTGCTTTTATATTTTGTAATATTATTTTTGCTTATTGTTTCCATGATTTATGATACCTTCCGCCCTTCCTTTCACGCCTTAATACCCGACGAGACAATGCCCTGCTCCAGATAATCCTGCCCGATAATAAATACAAACACCGCAGGAATCAGTGTAATAACCGATGCCGCCATTGCCCTTCCCGCCATTGCGATATTTATCTCCGGAAGATATAAGGACAAAGGCCACAATGTTTTTTCCTGAAGAAAAGCCATGGGCTGTTCCATCATATTCCAATAGTCCAGAAATCCCAGCACCAGCGCAGACAATATCTGTCCTGAGCCCAGTGGAACTCCTATTTTCCAAAAAGAAGTCCATTCACCCGCTCCATCTATCTTCGCCGCCTCCAGCAGTTCTCTGGGGATTCCCGCAAATCCCCTATAAATCAGGAATACGGGAAAGGTGGAAAAAATGGCAGGAAGGATAACAGCCCCCTGGGTATTCATCAACTGAAGCCGCTGGAGCACCAGGTAGGATGGCAGCATTGTCACCTGAAAGGGCAGAAGCATCAGCATAATATACAGTGTAAACAGCACACTCCTTCCCCGGAAACGGAATGCCGCAAATGCCCATGCCGCAGGCACTGCTACCACAAGCTGTCCCACCAGAATCAGACCGACAATTTTCACAGAATTCCAGAATACCGTAAAAAACTCCGGGGTATAAAACAAAAGACGAAAGAAATGTCCCCCAGTGGGATATAGGGAAAGAAACTTCCATGTCACCTCCCCCGTCTGACTGCCATAAAGCGGCATCATAATTTCCATCAGCTCGTTCCCACTTTTGACAGAACCGCATAAGACCATAATAACAGGCAGACAAACGGGAACTGCAAAAAGCGTGAGAAAGATAATATTCCTGATACTCCTGCCTGCATTTCGCAGACATCTCCATATATGTCCGGTTCTCCTGCGACCTTTTATTCTGTTATAAGGAATCCGATTGACGTTCTTTACACCACTGCTATATTCCATGTCCTCCTCCTTGCGGAACTTCCCGTCACACTAACTTCCCATTATTCCTGTCTGTCCCACAGACGCTGCAAAATCACTACACCAACCAAAAAGATAAGGGTCATACAGACGGCTGCCGCCGCCATTTTGTCCATCTCCAGATTGGTAAACCAGTTGTTAAATAAATGCTGCAGCAGATACATTTTCTGCTGTGGGTAAGCGCCTGCCACCAGGTATGCCTCCCGGAATACCTTGAAGGAATTCAGGAAAGACAATACCGTGATGGTATACATCATAGGCTTCAGTTCCGGTAATACCACCCGGAAAAACAGTTGTCTCTCAGATGCGCCGTCCACTCTGGCAGCCTCCTTATGTTCCACGGGCACACTGTGCAGGCCTGCCATCCACAAAACGATGGTATAGCCCATATTTTTCCAGAGATAGCTGAAAATCAGCACCCAGAAAGAAGCGTTGCTTCCCAGCCAGTCCACAGTGCCCAGCCCACATTTTTCCAATACAACATTTAACAGACCCTTTTCATGAAAAAAAAGCTTCCAGACCAGCACTACTGTAGCTGTGGGCACTGCCATGGGAAACAGATACAACGACTTCCACCTCTGTGCGTGGCTGCACCTGTCAATCATCAGGGACAGAAACAGCGAAAGCGCCAGAAGCAGGGGCAGCCCCACTGCCACAAATCTGGCAGTATTTTTCAGTGCAAGTAAAAATGCCTGATTGCCAAAAACAGTCAGATAATTGTCAATGCCACTAAACTGTTTTGTAACAGCCGTCTGAAAAGAACGCTTTCCCACATCCAGAAAGGGCAGGAACACAAACAGTCCCACCCCTGCCAGACTGGGCAGTAAAAACAAAACTCTACTCCTGAAGACGCAGTGATATTTTCTGTACGATTTCTTCCACACACTCATCAATTTCTTTCTCTCCCGTCAATGCCTTCACACCGATAGCGGTAATATCACTCTCCAGCAGACTGTCGGTTCCCACAGGAGTATGGGCTGCCTCGATAATTCCACGCAGTTCCTCCATCTCCTGCTCATCCGGCCAGACAATTTCCAAGCCAAAGTGTGTTCCATCCGGTCCGGAAAAAGCAAGAGAGTAGGTGGCATTGGGATTGGTCTGGACAGTAAATGTTTTAAAGGCATCTTCATTTACAGGAAAACCGTCCTCCAAATCCACTTTCTGCACATCCTCACTAAACAGTGTCTGTAAAAATGCTTTTGCAGTCTCCGGATTCTTTGCATTGGTACTTAACCCTACGATTCCGGTTGGATAAAACGCGTTGGTACTCTGACCGTTCCATGCCTTGATTTTGTAGGCGTCCGCTGTATTTTCCCATTGTCTGCCGACGGATACCACTGCGTTGTAATCACTCATACCACGCATATAACCTGCGCACAGAATCTGGTCTCCTGCTATTTGATTAATTGCCTGGTCATAACTTCCCAGTCTTCTCGCCTTCGCCTCGCCTTTCGTATAATAGCTGTTCATCCAGACTTGGGACTCCTCGTGCTGTGCTTTGGACTCCTCACTGAGATTGGCCTGCTCTGCCACATAAATGCGTTTGGCATCCTCCAAAAATTCCCGCAGTTTCTCCCTATCCACACTGCCGCTTTCCGTTATCCAGGTATCTGCACACAGTCGGTATATTTTCTCTAAAAGTTCCTCTCCCGTATAAGTTCCCAGAACTGTCTTTTTTTCCCCGGTCTCTGTGGCAATGCGTTCTGCCACATCTGCCAGCGTACTTAAATCCCCGATGGAAGAAACATTTCCATCCGCTCCTGCCAGTATGGGTATCTCATACCGGAAAGGCAGGGCATAAATCCCGTTTCCGCTGCGATAGCTTTCCAGAATCCCTTCAAAGAAAGCATTTGTGGATTTCAGGGCCCCCACTTCCCCATTCAAATCTGCCAGAATCCCTTTCTGCATATAGGAATCTATGGGCAGTCCGTTTAACAAAAGCAAATCCGGTCCTTCCCCTGCCAGCAGTCTGGTATTCAGATTGTGAATGGCATCATTTTCCGTCATACCGTCCTCACCGGAAATTCCCACTTCAAACCGCACAAAAACATCAGGATTCTGTTTGCGGAAAACACTGACTGCACGCCGCACTGTTTCATTGTCATATAAACCATAAATGGTTATCTGCTCTCTGGGCACTGCCGGAGCTTCAGGGTCATAAATATAGGAATACAGTTCTCCGTCATCATACAGAATGAGAAATGCCGCTTCACCGGTCTGTATGATGCTTATGGGTGTTTTGGTAGGGTCGCTCAGATTATTCAGTGCGCCGTCTGCCATCTGCTCCATAACACTGCCGCCTATAATGTGGCGGTAAATACCGCCCACCGATGCAAGATAGACAGCCTCTTCTCCCTGTTCGCCCACTCCACTGCATACAACGATTCCCATTTTCTGACTGTTCTGTTCTGCAATAAACTCATTTAGAACAGTATCATTGCTATCAAGCTCTCCCGTTTCCAGAGAATAAAAATAGAGCCCTTTTCCGTCCTGTACCATCAGCCGGCTGCTGTCTGCCCACATTGCCTGCTCCGTTGCCTCCGCAAGTTCAAACAGTTCTTTGGTGGTCTGATTCTGAATATCCACTTCATATATCACATCATTGTTGGCTGTGACAAACAGCCGCCCCTCGGGACTAAACACCAGCTCCGACACAGCCGCATGGTATCCGTCCAGCTTCGGCTCAAACTCCGTCTCACTCCCGTCCGGAGCCACATAGAGAAACACTTCAGGATAGAGCTTCTCATCACTGGAATTGAACCAGTCTATATAATCTATCAGGATTCCGCCGTCCGGTGCAATCGCCGTCCGAAACTCTCCCTCAACAGAAGAAAGCAGTTTTTGTAATGCAGCTATCTCTTCCTCCTGCCAGGTCGCTCCTCCATCCGATGAAGTATATTTGGTGCCCTCAAACGTGTCCACAACTACCAGCGTACCGTCGGACAGCTTTGCCATACACCCGCGTCCCTGAAAGTCCGTGGGGATATCAAGCTGGGTCTCTATATACCTTCCCTTCGCCTCAGGGTCTGCACCGCCGTCTCCTCCTGTATCACTCACAGCCGGACTGCTGCCTCCTTCTTTTCCTCCACCTTTGGTATTGTTTGTATTGCCGCCACAGCCCACCGCAGTAAATGCCAGTGCCGCGGTAAGAATCATGGCAATACCTTTTCGCTGCCATTTTTTCATAATAATCACCATGCCTTTCCGTAACCTGCGAATTTAAGCCGCAGGCACAAACTTACTCTTCTTTGATGTTGTTTGTCGACATACGAAATATATCACAGCAATCTCTAATTTTTCTCTAAAGCAAGAAGAATCTGGAATGAGAGCTAATGATAAAGCAGAGCTGGGCGGAAGAAAATAAAATTGTTATAAATAAAATTCTTTGTGGAATAACTTTGATTATAATAAAAGATGAGGTTGCCATACTTTCCACTATGATTGTATAGTTATGTTAACAGTACTGAAAGCTGGATAGTTGCTATTCGGCTTTGTATTATTAGGAGAATAGGATGGAAGAATATAGATATATTACACTAATGGAAAAACCTGAATTAAAAGAAGAAGCCGCAGCTTGGCTCCAAAGTAAATTTGGTGTGCCCAAAGAGGCATATTTAGAATGTATGAATGCTTATTTGGATAACGAGACAAATTATGGTTGGTACTTTTGTCTTTGTGATGAGAAAATTGTTGCAGGAATGGGCGTAATCGAAAATGATTTTCATGACAGAAAGGACCTTGCACCAAATGTATGTGCTGTCTATACAGAAGAGGAGCACCGCTGCAGGGGAATTGCAGGAAATTTATTAAATATGGTGGTAGCAGATATGAAGGATAAAGGCATCTCTCCTATTTATCTGGTAACTGACCATATTGGTTTTTATGAAAGATATGGTTGGGAATTTTTATGTATGGTACAGGGAGACGATGAACCCGAAATGACAAG
>CAZRZM010000167.1:0-6902 GCA_964604575.1 uncultured Acetatifactor sp. | reverse complement strand
GTGCCTTATGTGTCCGCTACGTTTTTATTCAAGCGGGAGCGCGTCTGAATAGGAACAACTGTAGTCTGCCCGCGTGACTTAGTACAAAACGGAACTGTTACCATTTCTATTATCTTATTCGTTTTTTGCTTGACAATCAATCTCTTTTTATATATTATTTTAATGTTAGCAGTTTGTTTTTACAAAAAGACATTTTAACACAACGTCGCGTGGCTCAGTTTGGTAGAGCGCTGCGTTCGGGACGCAGAGGTCGCAAGTTCGAATCTTGTCGCGACGACGAAAGAGGGTATCTTTTTTGAATTTGAAATTCGCAAAAGAGATATCCTCTTTTTATAAACTCTTCTATTCATTATCTTATAAAATTTTCATGAGAACCCACTTTTTGATTTATCAAATATAGTTTTAAAAGTCGTCTTCAGGAATAAAATTCTAAAAAATGGATATCCATATATAAAACAATAAAATGTTTTGAATTTTCTAATATAATGTATTATAATGATATATATTAACAAATTAAAACAAAATACTGTTTTGGGAGGCTTGTATGATACTAAACTACAAATTTGAAAACTTTATGTCATTTCGGGAAAATGTTGAGTTCTCAATGACAGCTCCAAAAACAAAGGTAAAGAATCGATTTCCTAATAATTACATTTCCGCAGAAAATGGAATCGAAGTATTAAAGACCGCTGTTATTGTAGGAGAAAATGCTGGCGGGAAATCCAACTTTGTAAAAAGCCTATCCTATCTGCAATCCTTTTTTAAAGACACAGACAATGTAAAAGCATATAAAAACACAGTAAACACAAACAACAAACCCGATTTCTGTCCTAAAAATGATAATACTCTGCAAATATTTGATATAGAAATACTTGTTAAAGAAAGTGGTTTTTACCAATATCATTTAGAAATAGACTTTATTGGTGTCGTAAAAGAATCTTTCTATTTTAAAAGCAAATATAAAAACAAATATAAATTACTGCTATCCGTAGAAAGAGCCAATCATACTGTAACATGTGAACAAACCGATGAAAATTGTACAAATAAAGATAATTGTCGTATAGCCAAAGTAAGCACAGAATATTCTATACAAATACCTGGATATGAACCTGAAATTGCAGAATCTCTGCAGAAAGCAATTAATAACCATAAACCTCTTGGATTAACCATAACAAAATTAGCCCTGCTGGGATATGAACATGCCACAAACTTTACAGAGTGGATAAAAAACTGCCTATGCCCAGAAACCAATATGATAAATTATGATATCTATAAATCCATGAAAAATGCAGAAGATGATTTGCAGATACTGCATGACCCTCGCTATCTGAATATCTTTAGAATGATTGATTATAGTATTATAGATATCCAACTAGATGAGGAAAAGCCTTTTACCAAGACACTTGTCATACGGGAAAAGAAGGATGGAAGCACTTTTACCAGGGAATTGGCACATGATTCAAGTGGTGTCAGCGAATTTTTTGCATGGGCTGTTCAAGTTTTCAAAGTCGTGTATGAAAACAAGGTTATTTTTGCTGACGAAATGGACAGAGTTCTAAACCCTGTTTTGTCAGATAGGGTAATTTCTTTTATATGTGGCAAACAGCATTTCGGACAATTTATATTTACGACACACAATGCCCTGCATCTTGATTTAAAAAATTACATGAAAGAACAAATTTACTTTATTACAAAAGATACAGACACTTTGGAATCCGAATTGTATTCACTGTCAGATTTTCCAGAAATACGGTATGAAACGACTAAAATATATGAATTTTACATGAAAGGAATACTGGGAGGAACTGCTGTTGAGTAGACAAAAACGAGAGATAAAAAAGAACTTCAAGGTATTCTGTGAGGGAGATACCGAATACAATTATATAGATGAAATGCGCCGACAGAAAAAACTCTCTATTGCATTAAAACCAGTAAACATGAAGGGAGGCGGTTACAGCAATTTTTTAGAACAGGTCCGAACGGATGGTACTGCGAATTGTCTGGCAAAATTTATTATAATTGACGGTGACCGGGCAATCAGCGAAGAAGGTGAAAAGAAAAATTTGAGAGAGCTTTTAAAATATTGTACTTTGCAAAATCAAAGTGGCAGGACTCCTCATTTTTTAATTGTGGATTATCCAGACTTTGAATATATTGCATGTTTACATTCCCCTAAATATAAAGGGCAGAATGTGACACAATATATTGTAAAGGAAATGGGTTACAGCTGCATTGACGAATTTAAATCTGATAAAAAAATCTACAATGCCCTTAACACTAACGGTAACTCCAGTGATTTAATGCTTTCTCTGCTTAAAAAAGAGAACTGTTTTATAATCAATAAACATTCTATTAACAAGAAACAGTACGAAATAAAAATTTCTACTTTTTACGACTGGGAAAAATTAGACAGAAGAGGTTCAAATATAAATGAATTTTTTGAAGTTATAAATAGTTTTCATACATAATCTGCTCCCCCAGACCCTACAGCCCGGGGGAGGTGTTTAATAATATACACTTACAGCACGTTTCCTTCCCATCAGCCCTACCATGTAACCCGCCAAATTAAAAGCACCCGGCAGGGAAAAAATTTCGCCAGTTAAAATATAAGGTTTTCCAAAAAATTCTGCATGGCTCCTTCTGTATAAAAAAATTGAGAGGCAAATCCCCCATTTATCAGAATTAGAAACAACGTTTTCTTCCTCTGCCAAAGAGCAGCCATGAAGAGTATATCCGTCAGAACGCGGAGCTTGATTTTACAATCAGTGAAGAAGATATGCAGAGTCTGTTACAGATTAAAGAATAGCACTTTGCATTATTTGCAATTTTGGTCTCTACGCTGTAGACTAAGATAAGTCTCATAAATAATAATAAACCCTAACGGTCCTTTCACAATGCCCCATACCCCGAATAACTGGATGCCGGCATAGAGGGACAGCAGGACTGCAATGGGCGCCACGCCAATGTGGCGTCCAATTAATTTGGGTTCCATTATTTCCCGCAGGAAAATACATCCAAGATAAAGCAGCGCGCAGACTACTGCCCGTACATAATTTCCTGCAAACAACTGGAATAATGCAATCGGTACCAGCACAATTCCGGTACCGATAAATGGCAGCGCATCCAAAATTCCCGCCAGGATTCCCCACAACACCCCATTGTGTATTCCCAAAATTCCCAGTGTAATGCCTGCCACCACAGATATAACACTCATAATGATAAGCTGCGCTTTCACAAAAGTTGCTATATAACGGATAATTCCACAGATAACCTCCAGCACCACATGATACTCTTCTCTGTCCAGCATACGGTTCATAATCTCATCATAATCTTTTGCCAGAAGTACGGTTGCTATCAGAAAAGTTACCAGAAATCCTCCCACGGAAGCAATCACTTTAACATATTGCAGGGATTGGGACAACATTCCGGGAACCACGTGCATCTGCACATAATCAATCCCCTCCGATATTCTTGCAAACAAGGTTTCCTCCAGATAAACATGGTCCACCCCAATCGCATCGCCCACCGGCTCACAGATGGTATGTATTACCACTGCTATTTCCTCTTCCAGCGCATCCAGCCCCTCTATCCACTGCGGAAGACTTCCCACAATCCATGAAAAAAGTATCCACAGTAAAGCTCCCACAAAAATACCTGCCAGCAAAAGCAGAAGCACAGCACCAATCTGCCTGTGTATCCGCAGGTGCTTCTGCATTTTCTGTAACAGCGGACCAAATATAGTCACAAACAGCATGGCAGTAAGAATAGGAGCAACAAGAGGTGTCAGATATCGGAGAAAAAAATATACTGCTCCTATCAGCAGAAACAGTATTCCTAATTTATTATGTTTCCATTTTTCTACCATACTAACCTCCATTCCTGCTGTAACCTGAAAATTTGGGCGCAAGCACAAATTTTTCCACGCAACTGTCCGAAATGACTCTGCGATGCTTTAACCAGTTTCCAATAATGTTAGTATGAGAGAATTATTTATATCTATGCGGCGCTGCCCAGCCTGCCAAAATTTACAAGAGAAACGCCTTACTCTCCGGCTCTATTTGAAATGACAGCATTTTTTGGGTCTTTGGATGTGTCAGTTCCAATTTGTAAGCACATAGTGCAACCTGTCGCACGCCCAGCTTTTGTGCCAATTCCATGGATTCTTTTGTTCCGTATTTACGGTCACCCAGCAAAGGAAATCCTGCATGTGCCATCTGCACCCGGATTTGATGGAAACGTCCGGTGTCAATGTGGATATCCGCCAGCGACACTTCACCGCTTTGCAGAATCTGATATTGAAGCACAGCTCTTTTGGCATCAGGATACTTATCCTGCTGCCCGGTCACTGCCCTGGCGCATCCTCCACTTTCTTTTATCAGATAATCCACAAGCTCTCCTCTGTCCACAGAAGGTTTTCCACATAATACTGCATAATACTGTTTATTCAGGGTTCCGTCAGCCAACCGGGCAGTCAGCTCCGCCGCACATTCTTTTTCTTTGGCAAATACCAGCAGTCCTTCCACCGGCTGGTCCAGTCTGTGAACCACAGCCAGATAAGGCACTCTCCCTTTTTCCTCTTTTGCCAGATAATTTTTTAACTCGCTTACCACATCCTGCTGCCCCACGCGGGCAGTCTGTGTCGCCAGACCTGCGGGCTTATGCACCACAAGAATACTTTTATCTTCATAGACAATCTTTGTTTTCATGAACACTCTCCCTATTTCACTTCCGCAGTCCTTTTGGGTAATGATTCTTCATTATTCCGCCTGCCAGCTTGCCCCAGCCGATGCTGAAACCATCCACACAGATAAGATACCAGCCCTTCTCTCCCTCCGCCGGAAAAGTCTGTCCCTTCAAATAAGCATATATGGTGTTATCCGTGGACGACAGATTCCATACATGAACCGCCTCAGCCGGAGATAATGCCAGTGCCAGCGCGTGGGACGGCTCAAAACGGTTTTTTTTCATGGTGCCCAGATGCAGACCCGGGCGTAACACTTTCAATCCTTTCAGGGAAGGCATATTCCAGGGCGCCAGATACAGATTATCCCCAAACCACAGAAACTCTCCCCTGCCCGTATCTCCCAGGGAAAGATGCAGATTTTCTGGAAAAAGACGCAGACTTTCTTTACAGAACTGTACAAAATCCGGCTCTTCGCCGTAATTTCCCTGTGCTTTTCCAGAAACCGTTCTCTTATCTTTTTTGGCAGCTTTTTCCTTTTTCGCCGCTTTTTTTCCACAATCTGCGGCTGTTTCTTCATAGTATACGGATGTTTTCATATGCTTTTCCGAAATGGTTTCGCAAATTTCCGAAGTTACCCCATGATTCTCCAGAACCCGGTTTTCTTTCTGAAGTACCGCCACATAGTGCCCCTCGCCCTTGATATGGTGGGGCCACAGACGAACGGTGTCTTCCACTCCTTCTGCCGCCAAAACCTTGGGCAGAAAGCCCCGTACGCCGTCACAATTTGGGGTTCCAAATACACGCTTGTCCACCTTTACAATATGAAAATCCGGATGCACCGCAAGAAAACGACTGACACTTCCCTCATTTTCTGTGGGTGCAAAGGTGCAGGTAGAATACACCATTCTGCCGCCCGGACGCAGCATCCTGGCGGCACAGTCTAAAATTTCATCCTGTCTTTTCCCACACAGTTCCACATTTTCCGGACTCCACTCTCCGCAGGCAGCATCATTTTTACGGAACATGCCCTCCCCGGAGCAGGGAGCATCCACCAGAATGCGGTCAAAATATTCCACAAAATGTTCTGCCAGATGTGCAGGCGTTTCATTGGTCACGCAGGCGTTACGGATTCCCATGCGCTCTATATTTTCCGATAAAATCTTGGCTCTGGCAGGATGAATCTCGTTGCTGATTAACAATCCCTTTCCGTCCAGAAGCGCCCCAATCTGGGTACTCTTACCTCCGGGAGCCGCACACAAATCCAGAATTCTTTCCCCCGGTACTACTCCCAGCAGTCCCACCGGTGCCATGGCGCTGGGCTCCTGAATATAGTACATACCCGCCTCGTGATAGGCATGCTTACCCGGTGCATCCGATGCCTCATAATAATAACCATTTTCCGCCCAGGGCACCTTCGTCAGATGGGCAAAATTCTCAGACACCAGCCACTGCGCTGCACTGCTTCCATCCGCTCTTTTTTTTAACGTATTCAACCGCAGCGCCTGATATTTTTCCTCGGAAAAGCTCTCTATAAAAGCATCATATTCCTCTCCCAGCATCTCCTGCATTCTCTGTAAAAACAGTTCCGGTAACATTCTTATCCTCCGCATATATCTGCATTCACAGCCATACCTGAATCCTTACACATTACTCTATTTCTGACAAGTTTACAATCAGCATGTTTCCCTGGTCAAAAATATATCCCTCACAAGGATATCCCGGTATTTTCAAATTTTTTCTAATTGCATCGGCTTCCTCAATCATCTCCGTTGTCGGCGCATAGGTAAAACCGCTGTAGCCAATCATTTCCCAAAAATTCGTATACTGCTGTGATGCTGCCAAATCGCAGTTTTCAAACGGATTTCTTGCCCAGGTCAAGACAGACAATAAAGGAGATTCTGCATACATATATACCCATCCCCCATAATTTGCGTGGAATTTTTCCTTTATGGTAGGGTCAAAAGCCGTTAACTTTGTAATCATGCGATACTTCCATGAATCCATGGGGATAGCAGCCTCTCTGCACAGCTCGTCGCTTGGCAGGGCAGCCCCGGTTACCACTATCGGCTTCCGGATATCATAATTTTCTATCAGATTTTCAGCAACATCCGTCATAATCTGTTTTGCTTCCAGATATTTATTGTAGTCCTGGTAAAACCACCGATTCATATCCTGAATTTGTATAATAAGACCCCCGACAGCTAACAGCGTACCCCCC
>CAZRZM010000166.1:0-6910 GCA_964604575.1 uncultured Acetatifactor sp. | reverse complement strand
TCCACCATGCCTGCTGACAGAAGCCCTGACACAGCACCTCGGTTTCCGCAAAAATATACTGGAAAATTGAGGGCTGAACTGTTACGTGATAAGTAGCAACTTGGTTTTGCACCAAGTCATGCAGGCAGATTTGTAATGTTGACAGTTCCGCAAGGAGTGCGGTTGTGATAATACTTTGAAATATGAGGATTAGGATGAACAAAGGACATATTGTGAAAAAAGTGGTTCCGGGAAGTATTGCCGTGGAACTTGATATAGAGCCGGGTGACAGGATACTTGCGATAGACGGCACGGAGATAGAGGATATTTTTGATTATCAGTTTCTGGTTCAGGATACTTATATAGAAGTACTGGTGGAGAAGCCGGATGGAGAACAGTGGCTTTTAGAGATTGACAAGGATTTTGATGAGGACCTGGGAATTGAATTTGAAAATGGTCTGATGGACGAGTACCGTCACTGTCATAACAAATGTATTTTCTGTTTTATAGACCAGATGCCGCAGGGAATGCGGGACACGCTGTATTTCAAGGATGACGATTCCAGACTGTCTTTTCTGCAGGGCAATTATGTGACGCTCACCAATATGTCCGACCATGATATTGACAGAATATGCAGATATCATCTGTCGCCCATCAATATTTCTTTTCAGACCATGAATCCCAAGCTTCGGTGTATGATGTTAAGCAACCGTTTTGCCGGGGAAGCGTTAAAAAAAGTGGATGTGTTAAATGCTGCGGGAATACACATGAATGGACAGATTGTACTGTGCAGGGGAGTAAATGACGGCGCGGAACTGGAATACAGTATCCGGGAGCTGATGCGCTATATTCCCAATCTGGAAAGTGTGTCCGTAGTTCCGGTGGGACTGTCAAAATACCGGGAGGGGCTTTATCCCTTAGAACCCTTTGAAAAAGAAGATGCACTGGAAGTTTTAAATAGTATCCACCGTTTCCAGCAGGAGTGTATGGAGAAGCATGGGATTCATTTTATCCATGCCAGTGATGAATGGTATATCCTTGCCGGGCTGGAGATGCCGGAAGAGGAACGGTATGATGGATATTTGCAGTTGGAAAATGGTGTGGGCATGGTACGGCTGCTTCTGGATGAGTTTGCGGATGCCATGGAAAAGTTTAAAAATAAGAGAAACTGCGGCGATATACCCGACCGGGAATTAGCTATGGCGACAGGGCATCTTGCCTATCCCTATATTAAGAAGATGGCCGAGGAGTTTATGGAAGTCTGTCCGCAGGTAAAAGTGCATGTTTATCCCGTTACAAACTACTTTTTCGGGGAGAATATCACGGTGTCGGGGCTTTTGACCGGTCAGGATATCAGGGAGCAGTTAAAGAATAAAAAGCTCGGAAGCAGACTGCTTCTGCCGCAGAATGTACTTCGCAGTGGAGAGCAGATTTTCTTGGATGATATTACGGTGGAGGAACTGGAAAAAGCTTTACAAGTGCCGATTAATATTGTAAAATCAAGCGGATATGATTTTGTGGACGCATTGCTTGATGAATGTATATAACTGGAAGCAGGCTTCGGAATGGAGGAAAGCATGGGAGACAAGAGAACCAAGCCCATTGTGGCAGTGGTGGGAAGACCTAATGTGGGTAAATCTACACTGTTTAATGCGCTGGCGGGGGAAAATATTTCAATTGTAAAAGATACACCGGGTATTACCAGAGACCGTATTTATACAGATATTACATGGCTGGACAAGACCTTTACATTGATTGATACAGGAGGAATCGAGCCGGACAGCAAAGATATTATTCTGTCCCAGATGCGCGCCCAGGCAGAGATTGCCATGGAGACGGCGGATGTGATTATTTTTCTGGTGGATGTAAAACAGGGACTGGTAGATGCGGACTCCAAGGTTGCAGATATGCTCCGCCGCTCCCATAAGCCCGTTGTTCTGGTAGTCAATAAAGTAGATAATTTTAATAAGTACATGACGGATGTATATGAGTTCTACAATCTGGGAATCGGTGACCCGCATCCAATCTCCGCCACAGGAAAGCTGGGACTGGGAGACATGCTGGAGGAGGTGGTGTCCCATTTTGAGGAAGAGTGCTCTGAGGAGGAAGAGGATGACCGCACAAGAGTTGCGATTGTAGGAAAGCCCAATGTGGGGAAATCTTCTATTATAAACAAGCTTCTGGGTGAAAACCGCCTGATTGTATCAGACATTGCGGGAACCACCAGGGATGCTGTGGACACAGAACTGGTATATAAGGGAAAAGAATATGTGTTTATTGATACCGCGGGACTTCGCCGTAAAAATAAAATCAAAGAAGATTTAGAGCGGTACATGATTGTGCGTACCGTCAGCGCAGTGGAGCGCGCGGATGTGGTGGTTTTGGTTATTGACGCCAAGGAAGGTGTTACGGAGCAGGATGCCAAAATTGCCGGGATTGCCCATGAAAGAGGCAAAGCGGTTATCATTGCGGTAAATAAATGGGATGCCATTGAAAAGGATGATAAAACCATTTACCGGTATACGGAAAAAATACGCAATACTTTGTCCTATATGCCTTATGCGGAGTTGTTGTTCATATCTGCCCAGACAGGACAGAGACTGCCAAAATTATTTGAAACCATTGATATGGTAAGTGAAAACCATGCCATGCGTGTTTCCACCGGTGTGTTAAATGAAATTATGTCAGAGGCAGTTGCCATGCAGCAGCCGCCCTCGGATAAAGGAAAGCGCCTGCGTCTATACTATATTACACAGGTGTCCGTAAAGCCACCAACCTTTGTTATTTTTGTAAATTATAAGGAATTGATGCATTTTTCCTATACAAGATATATTGAGAACCAGATTCGGGATACCTTTGGTTTTAAGGGCACTCCGTTAAGATTTATCATCAGGGAACGAAAGGAAAATAAATAATCATGGAACGAATTATCTGTCTCTTGATTGGATATGTGTTTGGACTTTTCCAGACGGCTTATTTTTACGGAAAGGCACATGGTATTGATATCAGGGAGCATGGAAGCGGCAATGCCGGAACTACCAATACCCTGCGTGTGCTGGGAACGAAAGCCGGGCTGATTGTGCTTCTGGGAGACTGTCTTAAATGTATGGCGGCGGTATGGGCAGCGCGTCTGATATTTGGCGGGACACATCCTGAGGAAATATACCTGCTTTGCCTCTATGCCGGGGCTGGCGCGGTTCTGGGACACAATTATCCGTTTTACATGGGATTTAAAGGGGGAAAAGGGATTGCCGCAACAGCGGGACTGATTCTGTCCTTTCATCCTTATTTCATTGTGATGGGTGTAGTGCTGTTTTTTGGAATTTTCTTTACCACCCATTATGTGTCTCTGGGTTCCCTGCTGGTATATGCCGGATTCATGATAGAGATGGTAGTTTGCGGACAGATGGGAATACTGGGCAATATGTCCCAGGCGCAGTTGTATGAGCTGTATGCAGTCACGGCCTTTCTAACCATACTGGCATATTGGAAGCACCGGGAGAACATTGTACGACTGGTGCATGGACAGGAGAGAAAGACCTATCTTACCAAAAAGAATAAAGTAGATATTGAGGAAACAGATAAATAATCTAAGGACATGACAAGATGTTCGGAAAAGAGGGAATATGGCAGAAATCAGCATATTAGGTGGCGGAAGCTGGGGAATTGCACTGGCTTCGTTATTACATAAGAATGGACATACCATTACCGTCTGGTCGGCTTTGGAAAATGAGATTGCCATGCTTAAGGAAAACCACGAGCACAAGATGTTACCTGGTGTAAAGCTTGCGGAGGATGTCGTATTTACTACCGATGAAAAGGAAGCGGTAACGGGTAAAGATATGCTGGTTATGGCGGTGGCAAGTTCCTATACCAGGGCCACGGCAAAGCGAATCAGTGAGTGTGTGGCTGAGGGTCAGATTATTGTCAATGTGGCGAAGGGAATTGAAGAAAGTTCTTTAATGACCTTATCAGAGATTATAGAAGAAGAAATTCCCCAGGCAGATGTGGCGGTTTTGTCCGGTCCCACCCATGCGGAGGAAGTGGGAATGGGAGTGCCTACCACTATTGTTGCGGGGGCGAAAAGCAGAAAAACAGCAGAATATATTCAGGGACTGTTTATGAACGAGGTATTTCGTGTTTACACAAGCCCGGATATTCTGGGCATGGAGCTGGGCGGTGCGCTTAAAAATGTAGTGGCGCTGGCGGCAGGCATTGCGGATGGTCTTGGTTATGGGGACAATACCAAGGCAGCGCTGATTACCAGAGGTATTACAGAGATTGCGCGTCTGGGTACGGCAATGGGCGGTAAATTTGAGACTTTCTGCGGACTGACAGGCATTGGCGATTTGATTGTTACCTGTGCGAGTATGCACTCCCGTAACCGCAGGGCGGGAATTTTAATCGGACAGGGCTATTCCATGGAAGATGCCATGAAGGAAGTGAAGATGGTGGTGGAGGGCGTTTATTCTGCCAAGGCCGCCATGAAACTGGCAGAAAAATATCAGGTACAGATTCCTATTATTGAGCAGGTAAATGCAATTCTGTTTGATGGAAAAAGCGCGGAAGCAGCAGTGAAAGATTTGATGCTCCGGGATAAGAAGATAGAGATAACAAACAGTGACTGGGATACAGGAAGGGAATAAAAAGAGGATTAGTTCACGACAAAAGTCTGATTCCCGAACAGGGAATAAAAATGGGAAAATCATAGGAAGGATGTCAAAATGGAGAATCAGGGATTTCAGGGAACAAAAGAATATGTGGCAAGTGAGGAGCTGATGGCAAGTGTCAATATCGCTATAGCTTTAAAAAAACCGCTTTTGATTAAGGGGGAGCCGGGAACGGGAAAAACCATGCTGGCAGAGGCGGTGGCGCGTTCACTGGGAAAGAAACTCATTATCTGGAACATCAAATCCACCACCAAAGCCCAGGAGGGATTGTATGTCTATGATACCATCCAGCGTCTGTATGATGGACAGTTTGGAGAAGAGGGCGTAGATGATATTGCACGTTATATTAAACTGGGAAAACTGGGAGAAGCATTTGACAGTGACGAACAGGTGGTTCTTTTGATTGACGAGATTGATAAGGCAGATTTGGAGTTTCCCAACGATTTGTTGTGGGAGCTGGACCAGATGGAATTTTATATCAATGAGACTAAGAGGACAGTTAAGGCAAAACACCGTCCCATTGTTATCATTACTTCCAATGCGGAAAAGGAACTGCCTGACGCATTCCTGCGCCGCTGTATTTTCCATTACATTGATTTTCCGTCAAAGGAACTGATGGAGGAGATTGTAAAGGTTCATTTCCCGGATGTGGAGGAGCATCTGCTGCAGAATGCCATGGAAGTATTCTACAATATCCGCACCATCCGCGATATCCGCAAGAAACCCAGTACTTCAGAATTGATTGACTGGGTAAATGCCCTGCAGATAGGTGGAATTTCTGCGGAGAGGATTCAGAAAGAGCTTCCTTTTATCGGTGTTGTGGTGAAAAAGGATGAGGATTTGGAACTGGTGAGACACGAGAGAAACTTTTAACCAAGGAAGCCGGATGGAGAACGTTATATGTTTATAAAGTTTTTTGAGAGTCTGCGGGAAAAAGGACTGCGTGTTACTCTGGGAGAGTGGCTTACCCTTCAGGAGGCACTGGATAAGGGACTGTGTGGCAGTTCGCTGACACAGTTTTACTATGTTGCCCGCATGATTTTAGTGAAAAGTGAGACGGACTTTGACAAATTTGATATGGCATTTGAAGAGTGTTTCAAGGCGGCGCAGAAGGAGACGGAAGTGGGCGCCCAGATGCTTAGATGGCTGGATAAGTCGGATATGCTGGAACTTGCCCATGAGGAGGCAAGAGACCATCTGAATAAAATGGAAGACTTACAGATTGACAAGGAAGATGTGGAAGAGAAATTCCGCCAGAGATTAAAAGACCAGGACAGCGAGCACAATGGCGGAAGTTTCTGGATTGGAACCATGGGTAAGACTTCCTTTGGCAATATGGGCGGCAATGTGGGTGGTGTCCGCGTGGGCGGTAAAACAGGATACCAGTCAGCTTTTTCTGTGGTGGGAGCCAGAAAATACCGTGATTTCCGGGATGACAGAGTGTTGGACAACAGACAGTTCCAGCTTGCTTTCCGTAAACTCAGACAGTTTTCCAGCAGACTGGATATACCTGAGACAGAGCTGGATATTGATGGTACTGTGGACAAGACCTGCAACAACGGAGGCTGTCTGCAGATTGTTATGAAAAAACCACGCAAAAACGCGGTGAAACTGCTTCTTTTGATGGATTCCGGCGGAACCATGATTCCCTTCAGTTCTCTGCTGAATGATTTGTTTCAGGCGGTGCATAAGTCCAATCATTACAAAGATGTAAAGACCTACTATTTTCATAACTGTATATACAGTAAGCTTTATAAAACACCGGAATGTGAAAACGGCGACTGGGTGGATACGGAATGGATGTTCCGCAATCTGGGCAGTGATTATAAGGTGATTATTGTGGGGGATGCAGCTATGGCGCCGGAGGAGCTGTATTCCACATCCGGCAACTACAGAGGGCCCAACGGTGGTCTGTCGGGATATGAGTGGCTGCAGCTTGTAAAACGCAAATATAAAAAAGTGGTATGGTTAAACCCCAAGATGGCGCCGGGAAGGGCACCCTGGAGGGAGGCGGAGACTGCTATCAAAGAACTGTTTCCCATGTATAAGCTTACGGTGGACGGGCTGAATCAGGCGATGATGAAGCTGATGGCGAATAAGTAAGATGCAGCTTCCGGCGGTGTACATAAAAATATAGTTGTGTACGCCGCCTGGTAGCAGGCTGGGGTAGAGATAAAAGACATTTAAGTTGAAGGTCAAAAAATTAAAAGAGCCACTTGAAAATCAAGCAGCTCTCATGTATAATCTACTTAGAAGTGATC
>CAZRZM010000165.1:0-6923 GCA_964604575.1 uncultured Acetatifactor sp. | reverse complement strand
CGAAGTCATGATTCACCAAGTTTTAGGTGGGGCTCAAGGACAAGCGACTGATATAAGAATTGCATCCGACCACATACAAAAAAGCAAAAAACGCCTGAACACTATTTTAGCTGAAAATACAGGTAAAAGTATTGAAGAGGTTGCTGTTGCTACAGAACGTGATAATTATATGACGGCAAAAGAAGCAATAAATTTTGGATTAATTGATAAAATAATTGACAGGCATTGATTGTTATACAGACCTGGGAGAGACTCTCCAGACCTATTTTCAGTCTGGAGGGATTTTTATGTCCTCTTTTCGGGAAGCTATTATAGAGTAACAGAGATATAGGTAAAAAAATATTGAGGATACCATATCGTTTATTATATAATATAAAATATTAGAGAAGTTGCTGAAAAAATGATATTGAGTATAAAACGATTCAGTAATCCACCGGCTTCCAGAAAGAAGATACAGAACATGAACGCAAGAGAAGCATTAAAAAAATACTTTGGATATGATTCCTTCCGAAACGGACAGGAAGATATCGTTAATTCCATTTTGGCGGGAAGAGATGCGATGGCGATAATGCCTACAGGCGCAGGCAAATCTATATGCTATCAGGTGCCCGCACTGCTGCTGCCGGGCACCACGCTTGTGATATCGCCGCTGATATCCCTTATGCAGGACCAGGTGAAATCCTTAAATGAAGCTGGAATCCATGCTGCGTTCATAAATTCCTCCCTGACGGAGACACAGATACAGAAAGCCCTTGGACTGGCATTAAAAGGCACCTACAAAATTATTTATGTGGCACCGGAAAGACTGGAAAGTGCGGAGTTTATGAGATTTGCATTAAATGGAATGATTTCTATGGTTACGGTGGATGAAGCCCATTGCATTTCACAGTGGGGGCAGGATTTCAGGCCCAGTTATTTAAAAATCGTGGATTTCATAGAACGCCTGCCCGACAGACCGATTATAAGTGCATTCACAGCCACAGCTACCGCGGAAGTGAAAGCGGATATTGAATGTATTTTAAAATTGAAGAATCCTGATATTGTTATAACAGGATTCGACAGACCTAATCTGTATTATAGTGTGGAGTATGTTTCGGGAAAGCAAAAAGATAATTTTGTTGTGGATTATATTGAGAAGCATCCTGGTGAAAGTGGAATTGTATACTGTGCAACGAGAAAAAATGTGGATTCCCTATATGAAAACCTGCGGAAACGGGGAGTTTTGGCGACAAGCTATCACGCGGGAATGGATAATCAGACGAGGAAGAACAATCAGGATGATTTTATCTATGACAGAGCGCAGATTATAGTGGCTACCAATGCTTTTGGTATGGGAATTGACAAGTCCAATGTGAGATTTGTGATTCATTATAACATGCCCCAGAGCATGGAAAACTATTACCAGGAGGCAGGACGTGCCGGACGGGACGGTGAAAATTCACAGTGCATTCTTCTATTTTCCGCGCAGGATGTAATGATTAATAAATTTCTTCTTGAAAAGAAAGTTTTTGAGGGTACCGATGCCGAGGATATAGAGCTTATCAGACAAAGAGATTTTCACAGACTTCAGGTTATGGAGGGATACTGTAAGATTACAACCTGTCTCAGACAGTACATTCTTGAGTATTTTGGTGAAAAAATAATTGCCCCATGTGATAACTGTGGCAACTGCCACCGCGAATATACAGAAGTGGATATGACGGCGGATGCGAAATGGGTGATTAACTGTATTGCAGAGATGAGAGGCAGATATGGACAGAATATTGTGATGGGAACTCTGCTTGGTGCAAACCGTGCCAGGTTAAGGGAAATAGGCGCAGCTTCTTACAAATCCTACGGTGCTTTGGCACAAAGAAAGGAAGATGATATCCGGCTGTTGATAAATCAGATGTTGGCAGACGGATATATTATTCAGACCGAAGGAGAATACAGCGTTCTTCAAATGGGAGATATTCATGGGTTAAAAGAGGAAGATACCCGTATTATCATTAGAAAATCTCAGGAAAAGGAGAAAGTTGCAAGCAGTAAAAGCAAAAGAACGCGAAGTACGGATGCGCTTACCAGTGCCGGATTTGAGCTGTTTGAAAGACTTCGCCAGTTGCGGATGGTTATTGCAAAAGAAGAGGCAGTGCCGCCATATATTATTTTCAGTGACAAGACACTGATTGATATGTGTGTCAAAACCCCAGAGAATAAACAACAGATGCTGGAAGTATCCGGTGTTGCAGAAAACAAGTTTCGTAAGTACGGGCAGAGATTTATTGATGAAATTGCAGAGTTTATGGCAGAACAAACGGTGCAATCAGAGCCAGACTGAAAAAACAAGGTTTTATAGAGTGATATAGTAAAATTGTTGTTGACTCCTACGTTGCGTAATAGTTTATGGTATAATTACACGAAGGGAGGAAACCACAATGATGACCGTAAACGAGGTAAGTAAATTGACCGGAGTGAGTATACGCACTCTGCAATATTACGACAAAATCGGATTGCTGAAACCAACCGGATATACGGAAGCCGGGTACCGGCTGTATGACGATACAGCTCTGGAAAGGCTACAGCAGATTTTACTCTTTCGGGAATTGGAATTTCCTCTGAAAGAAATCAAAGAAATTTTATTCAGACCCAATTTTGACAGAAATAAGGCATTGGAACAGCAGATTACATTGCTGACAATGAAAAAGGAGCATCTGGAGAATTTAATTGATTTTGCGCGTGGAATACAATGTATAGGAGTGAATATAATGGATTTTACAGTATTTGATACGAAGAAAATGGATGAATATGCAAAGCAGGCAAAAGAGCAGTGGGGCGAAACAGCAGAATATAAAGAATTCGAGCAGCGTTCCCAAAACAGGAGCCAGGAAGAAGAACAAAGTGTAATGGAGAGGTTTATGCAGATTTTCGTAGACTTTGGGAGGTTAAAGGATACCAGACCGGAATCTGCGGACGTACAAAACTATGTGGAAAAGCTGCAAAACTATATTACACAGAATTTTTATAACTGTTCCAAAGATATTCTTTTTAGTCTGGGGCAGATGTATGCGGAAGGCGGTGAGTTCACAGCCAATATTGACAGTGTTGGTGGAAAGGGCACTGCGGTGTTTGTAGCCGAAGCCATACGGATATACTGTGGCAGGTAACATCCGGTTCATATGCAGGTGGCTTATCAGATACAAATGACTGCTTTTTGAATAGTGCCCGGAACCTATAAAGAAGAAAGGAAAAGAGGAGAAGAGATGGAGAGAAAAATAGTAGTAAAAGATGATATTATTCAGGCATTGAAAAATGTGGGTGTTTGTCAGGGGCAAACTATTATGGTGCATACTTCTTTAAGCAGTCTTGGATTTGTATGTGGAGGAGCGCAGGTTGTAATCGAGGCATTAATAGAAAGTGTAGGAGAAAATGGAACCATTATGATGCCTGCCCAGTCATGGAAGAATCTGGACCCGGAGGCAGGTGTCCATTGGGAGGAACCCAAAGAATGGTGGCAGACGATACGGGATAACTGGCCGGCGTACAATAAAGAAATTACGCCGACCAATACGATGGGCGCGGTGGCGGAAATGTTTCGTAAATGGCCGGGAACTTTGCGAAGCAATCACCCCGCCCGCTCGGTATCGGCATATGGAAAATATGCAGAATATTTGACAGAGAATCATGATTTGTCCAATATTTTCGGAGAAGGTTCCCCTATCGGTAAACTGTATGAACTGAACGGATATGTGCTGCTTATTGGAGTGGGATATGATAAAAATACGTCACTTCATCTGGCAGATGTGAGAGCGGAGTACCCGGGCAAACATTTATCCACAGAACACAGTGCAGTTATGGTAAATGGAAAAAGGGAATGGGTGGCTTATGAGACGCTTTATGTTGACGGAGAAGATTTTGAAGAGATTGGAGCAGCATTTGAATTACAAGGAAAAGCACACAGAGAGCCTTTGGGAAACAGTGGCATCTGTCTGATGCGGCAGAGAGATGTGGTGGATTTTGCAGTGGAGTGGATACAGCAAAATAGAAGATAATTGGACACGATGTATTGGCTATACAGAATGAATGAGGAGCGGGATGCCAATGTGGAATGCGAATTTATACGATAAATTTAACAAAGAAAGAATCCAGCCATCCATTGATTTGGTAACTAGAATTGACAAAGCCTGTAAACGAATACTGGATGTGGGCTGTGGCTCAGGGATGAGTACTTTGGCACTCAGGAACCGCTTCCCGGAGGCAGAGATTGTAGGAGTAGATTTGTCGGCTGCCATGCTGGACAACGCCAAAAAAATTTTGCCGGATGTGGAGTGGATACAGAGGGACTGCAGCGAAAGTCTGGAAGATTTGGGACAGTTTGATTTGGTATTTTCAAACGCTTTTTTACAGTGGCTGCCGGACCAGGAGAAATTTATCAGGAATATACATGGCGGCATAAAAGAAAATGGTATGTTGGCTATGCAGATTCCCAATTTTGAAACAATGAGAATTGCCCAAATTATAAGGGAAACGGCTGCTGCATTTGACAGTGAAGGGAATATTTTTACGGATATGACTGATAACTGTTACAATCACTCTCTCACTACTTATTACAATATGATGATGAAATATTATTCGACGGTGGAGGTATGGCAGACAAATTATATCCACCAAATGAACAGCAGTGACGACGTAGTGGAATTTGTGAAAAGTACAGCGTTGATTCCATATCTGGAAAGACTTACGGAAACACAGCAAAAAGAATTTTTGGGACAGTTATGCCAAAAAACTGCCCAATGCTACAGGGCATGTGCCAATGGCAAAGTGTTGTTTCCGTTTGAACGGTTGTTTTATATGGCAGAGATATAAAATTATTTCCCGGAAAGAAGTTTTTTAATATGGTTGTATATGGAAAGCCCCTGCTTCTGACCGTATGTGGCAACAATGGACCTATAAACAAGTTGTTTGTAGTTCTTTTGATTGAGGTGCTGGGAACAGAGGGAAACAACATGATTTATAATATCATCACTTAAACCTGCCTTGTTTAATGCTTCCTGTACATTCACATTAACTGTGGAAGTGGCATCAGTTTCTTCTGTTGTGGTGGAAGAAAACTGAACGATAATGGGTTCGACAATTTTGTATAGTGCATCATCGTCGGAGTAGGTTTGTCTGAGTTCATTATGTACATTGCTGGCAAAGCTGCTTTCTCCGTAATGTTTTACGACGATAGATGCAACTTTTCCGATAGTTGGGTCTTTATATCCGGCATGGATGACTGCCAGTTGTATTTTATTGTTAAGTTGGGTTCTTTTCGATTTAGCCCTTTTTTGGGAGGTATCAGTATTTGTATTTTTATTGTTGGATGTAGTAGCGTCGGTGGTGCTGGTGGTTTCCGGCTGTGTTTTTTCCGCGGCACCAGAAATGGTATTCTGGCGGGTAATACTGGAGTTTGTCTGGGTCTTCCAAAAGGCAATAATATTGTCATAGTCAGTGTCTTGACTGATAATGAAATAGGTACATTCTTTATTGATATTTGTTCCAATCAGATAGCCGAGATAGGAAACAAGGTGCATGTCCAATGACTGACTGCCGGCAGGCACTTCATGCCAGGATACATCAGCAGAATTTAGGCTGGCTACCTTTTCGATACTGATTTTGGCAGCATTTTTTGTATAAAATAAATGTACATGGTCGTGACTGTTCAATTTGTCAGAACCGGATAAGCCGTCTTCGTGAACATTTTCATAATCAATTAAATAGTATGTTTCCATGGAAGGCATAGGTGTACACTCCTTTGTATCGTTTCTCTTTTGATTTTATACCTATTTTACCATATATCCTTCCTTGTTTAAATAAAGAAATTCGCCCGTTACCAGCCAATTATTCGCATTTTGTTTTCCATAACCAGACAGCAGCAAAAGACTGTTTCCGTAATCAGCATAAGAATTGCCACAACGGCAGCAGGACAATACAGACCCACCGGCAAAACCACAATCGGTATGATAACCGAAAATACATAATAGGTTCTGGACTGGTACAGCCATCCATATGGCAGCAGATGCGCGCCGAAAACCATAGCATATACCATCAGCATTTTTTGTGGTACAGCCGCATATACCCACATTACAATTAGAATATATAATACCTGGTTAAGGGTAAAAAGCAGCCCCAGTCCTGAGAGAGGGTTTTCTTTGGTTTGAAAATCTATTTTCAAAAGTTTGGAAAACAAATATGCCAGAGGGACCAGCGGGGCTGAGCAGAAAAAGGTAAATAAGTTTTTCGTCAGAATGGGCAGAGGGGATATATGGATAATAGATATCGCTATCCATATCAACACAGAAGCCATTATAAAATGCAGTCCCCTCTTTTGCTTTTGGGTAACGTCTGTCCGCAGTTCCTGTAATGATAAAAGCAGTGTTTCTTTATTTTTCATGGTAAATCCTCCGTTCCTGTTGATATTTTTGTAATGCCTGTGTGTAAATGGTACCTTGTTTTTTACTGTATCGGTGATATATTGCCATGCAGATAAAGTACAGACTTAAGATAATTCCGACAAAAGTAAACCATTGGATAACAGTGCCTTTACCTGCAAAAAATCCAAGCCAGTAAAAGCCTGCACATTCATAGAGACTGATGAACAGCATAAAGCAGGTCAGCCTTGCCATAAAACTCCATCTTTGAATCAGAAGCCGGGTAAAAACCAGGCAGAAGATAAAGACACCACCTATCATTAAAAATACCATTTTCGTCAGACTGTCTGTTGAAATGGTTTTATAATGAAAAATATGACTGTATGCCAGCATAATAATGAGAAACCAGGCGATACAAAAAGCTGTGCCGTTTCTCATCCATATCCCAAACTGAATCACGTCTTTTTTACAATTTTTCATATCTTCCTCCTAAATGGATAATATTTTGCGTACTGTCTGTACATATTTTCTGGAAAT
>CAZRZM010000164.1:0-6931 GCA_964604575.1 uncultured Acetatifactor sp. | reverse complement strand
GCCTCTGTGACCTTGGTGACTCCTTCCTCCTGCCCGATAACGCGCTTATGCAGTTCCTCGTCCAGATGAAGTGTTTTGTTGCGCTCACTTTCCGTCAGTTTCGCCACAGGAATACCCGTCCATCGGGAAATAATTTTCGCAATTTCTTCGTCCGATACTTTCTCATGCACCAGCGTGCGCTCTCCATTCCCTATCTGCGCCTCTTCCTGCTCCAACTGCTTTTTCAGTGCCGGCAGTGTACCATAACTGAGTTCTGCGGCTTTCTCCAGATTTCCCTCTCTCTGGGCTATCTGAATTTCACTGCTTATGCGGTCAATCTTTTCGCGCAGTCCCGACAGTTTATCCACAGATGCTTTCTCATTGTCCCATTGGGCTTTCCTGCCTGCAAAATCTTCCTTAAAGCCAGCCAGTTCCCTCTGCAGCTCCTCCAGCCGCTCCCGGCTTAGTCTGTCGTCTTCTTTTTTCAGTGCCGCTTCCTCAATCTCCAACTGCATGATTTTACGCTGTAGTTCATCCAGTTCTGTAGGCATACTGTCCAGTTCCGTCTTAATCAGGGCACAGGCCTCGTCCACCAAATCTATGGCTTTATCCGGCAGAAAACGGTCTGAAATGTAGCGGTGGGATAAGGTTGCCGCACTCACCAGCGCATTGTCCATAATTTTCACACCATGGTATACCTCATAACGCTCTTTTAGTCCGCGCAGAATGGAAATAGTGTCTTCCACCGTGGGTTCTTCCACAAGAACAGGCTGGAATCTCCGTTCCAGTGCGGCATCTTTTTCAATATATTGTCTATATTCATCCAGCGTGGTAGCTCCGATACAGTGCAGTTCTCCTCTTGCCAGCATGGGTTTGAGCATATTGCCTGCATCCAGCGCTCCGTCTGTTTTACCTGCCCCCACAATAGTATGCAGTTCATCGATAAACAGAATAATCTGTCCGTCGCTGTTTTTCACATCCTCCAGAACCGCTTTTAAACGCTCCTCAAACTCGCCCCTGTATTTGGCGCCTGCCACCAGCGCGCCCATATCCAGCGCAAAAATTTTCTTATCCTTCAGGCCCTGGGGCACGTCTCCCCTGACAATACGCTGCGCCAGTCCTTCCACAACAGCCGTTTTACCCACTCCCGGTTCTCCGATAAGCACCGGATTATTCTTGGTTTTGCGGGAAAGAATCCGAATTACATTCCGGATTTCATTATCTCTGCCGATTACCGGGTCCAGCTTCTGGTTTCTCGCCTTTTCCACTAAATCCTGACCGTATTTCTCCAGCGTATCATAGGTCGCCTCCGGATTGTCACTGGTTACACGCTGGTTACCCCGCACGGTGGACAGTGCCTGCAGAAAACGTTCTCTGGTAATACCATACTCTTTCCAGATGGCAGCAATCTCCTTGCTGGGATTCTTTAACATTGCCAGAAACAGATGCTCCACTGAAACATATTCGTCACCAAGCTGTTTTGCCTCATCCTCCGCATTAATCAGCACCTTATTCAGATTCTGACCTACATAAACCTGACCTCCCTGAACCTTTACCCTGGCTGCCAGTGCCTGCTGCACCCGGTTCAAAAAATGTTCCTTGTTGATTTCCATTCTCTCAATCAATTTTAAAATCAGACTGTCCTCTATCGTCAGGAGGCTGTAGAGTAAATGTTCCTGCTCAATTTCCTGATTGCCATATTCATATGCAAGCTTCTCACAGCCTTCGACAGCCTGCATGGATTTCTGTGTGAACTTCTGAATATTCATAATGCAAGTCCTCCTTCTTAATCAGTTTTCTGTAGGTGATTACGACAATGCACCGCATGTTCCGCAATCGCTGTTATTCGCTTGTTCTATAGATACTATAACACATAATATATGGAAATCAATAAACAAATCATAAACTTTTTCTAAAAAGAGGAGTGGAAGCCTAACCAATGGCACTTAGTTAATTTTGTGGAGTCGGTGCTGTGATGGGGCTTCTGTTATCAGGCGAAGTTGCGGATGGGAGTTTTCTAACCGGGCAAGGCAAAATTACTGCGTGATACGGTCGGCGGCCAGAGGCATCCATGCCTCAAGCCGCCTAAATTGCGCATCCTTGCGCAATTTCCCTTGTTACATAATTGCCCGGTAAGAAAAATCACCATCCTCCACAACGCCTGATAACAGAAGTCCCATCACAGCACCTCGGTTTCCGCAAAACATATTTTTCAAAAATGTATGCGTAACTGGCTGTTAAGCACATTAAACATAAATATATTGCAGACAAAAAGAAAAAAGAGTTCTCCCAACGGAGAACTCCTTCCCATTATAACACATAAAACGCCAAACGCTCTTCTGATAATGTCGTCTCCGGCGGGGTACGCCCATATGTTTTTATGTGAGTGTATGCTATGGAAGCAAGACTCTATGGATTTTGGCAGCCACTGCTGACAAAATCCATGTGTCAGAGGCTTGCTGGAATGTATTGCATAATATCACATAAAAACATATGGGTGTACCCCGCCGGACCACTACTTATAATCAGAGCGGTTGACCCTCGCGGAAATCATGAAATTGCTGCAAAACCGCCTTCCAAATCCTCAATGATATCATCAATATTTTCTGTACCGATGGACAGACGGATAGTATTTTTATAAATTCCCTGCTCTGCAAGTTCTGCTTCATTAAGCTGTGCATGTGTGGTGGATGCCGGATGAATCACAAGGGATTTCACATCTGCCACATTGGCAAGCAGGGAGAATAATTCCAGATTGTCAATGAATTTTTTTGCCTCTTCCTCTCCGCCTTTGATTTCAAAGGTGAAAATAGAACCTCCGCCGCCCGGGAAATATTTTTTGTACAGTGCCTGCTGTTCCCCGTCCTGGGATATGGACGGATGATGTACCTTCTCCACCTTGGGATTCTGATTTAAGTACTGTACCACCTTCAACGCATTTTCCACATGACGCTCCACGCGCAGAGACAGTGTTTCCAGTCCCTGAAGAAAGATAAAGGCATGGAATGGAGAAAGAGTTGCTCCGGTATCCCTAAGCAGAATGGCACGGATTGCCGTTACAAATACCGCTCCGGGAACTGCTTTGCTGAAAGTCACCCCATGATAACTTGCATTGGGTGTGGTAAGGTGAGGAAATTTACCACTTGCTTCCCAGTCAAACCTGCCGCTCTCCACAATCACGCCGCCGATGGTAGTGCCATGACCGCCGATAAACTTCGTTGCAGAGTGAACCACGATATCAGCTCCATAGGAAAGGGGACGCACCAGATAAGGCGTTGCAAAGGTATTGTCCACCACAAGAGGCAACCTATGCTTATGTGCAATTTCTGCAATTTTTTCAATATCTACCACATCCGAGTTGGGATTACCCAGCGTCTCGATGAAAACTGCTTTGGTGTTCTCCTGAATGGCGTTCTCCAATGCCTCATAATCAAAAGGATTCACAAAAGTAGTTGTCACACCGTAATCCACCAGCGTGTGTGCCAGCAAATTGTATGTGCCACCATAAATATTGTTGGCAGATACAATATGGTCTCCTGCCTTTGCCAGATTCTGAATCGTGTAGGAAATTGCCGCCGCTCCGCTGGCAACTGCCAGTGCCGCACTTCCACCCTCCAATGCTGCAATTCTTTTCTCAAATACATCCTGCGTAGGGTTGGTGAGTCTGCCATAAATATTACCGGCATCCTGGAGGCCAAATCTGGCAGCCGCATGTTCGCAGTTATGGAATACATAAGAAGATGTCTGATATATAGGAACGGCTCTGGCATCCGTTACCGGGTCTGCTGCCTCCTGCCCCACATGAAGCTGCAGGGTTTCAAATCTTAAATTTCTCTCTGAATAGGGTTTCTTGCTCATACTTACCTCTTTTCCGCCGTTTCCCGGCTCGTTTTTCTGTTATATTTTTCACACCTCTGTATCTTGCTGTGCTCTTTCTGATTGGTATCATATAACATATTTCATACTATGTCAATGGGAATAATGTAAATTATTTGTTTTTTTGTTTATGGACTTAGTCACGCCGCCAGACTGCAACCCTCCCTATGAAGACGCGCTCCCGCTTGGACACAAACGCAGCGGACACATAAGGCACCAAAGTACGGTGCCTAAGTGCCGACGTTTGTGTACAGTCTTCATAGGGAGGGTTACAGTCTGACGGCTGAAATCCACAATGGCTGAATAGACAAAAAAAGCAAATTGTGGTCTGTGTAATGGAACAGACCCTGCAAGTAACTTTTCCCACCAAAGTCCTTGGCGGCGATGTGGTCTTGGGATTGGCGGGGAGGGGACAACGGTATCTTTTTGCGTGACTGTATGCTATGGAGGCAAGACTCTATGAATTTTGGCAGCCTCTGCTGACAAAATTCATATCCCAGAGGCTTGCCGGAATGCCCTGCATAATGTCACGCGAAAAGATACCGTTGTCCCCTCCCTGCCAATCCCTAATCCCCATTCCCTATATACCAAAAAAGAAACTGCCACACAGCCAGGTGCAGCAGTTCCCCTTTATGTATCAAACCGTCTCCATCTTATCCTTCCGTCTTTAAATCCTTTGCCATCTCAAATACAGAACCAAGAATTTTCTTACAGTTCTTCATATCATCCACTGTGGTCTCAAAGGTACGCATACCTTCTGTGGAAGATGCCGCAACCTCCTGACTGGTAGCAGAAAGCTGGGAAATATTGTCGGAGATAACGCTGGAAGACTTGAGAATTTCCTGAATAACATGCTCCATGGCATCAATATTCTTGGTTAATTCATCAACCTCCACATCAATCTTGGCAAATTTCTCTCTTGTATTTTCAATCAGCTCTGTCTGTTTTGCGACGGATTCTACAGAGTTTTCAATACTTTCGTTTGCCAGTTTGGTATCATTGTTCAACTCACTGATAATGTTGGTAATATTATTGGAGGCATCCTTTGTCTGTTCGGACAACTGTCTGATTTCTTCTGCGACAACTGCAAATCCTCTGCCTGCCTCTCCTGCACGTGCCGCCTCAATGGACGCATTCAACGCCAGAAGATTGGTCTGATTGGAAATATTCAAAATAGTGCCTACAAAGCTCTCAACCTCGGTAACCTTGGCTGTCAGGGAAGCAAACAGCTCCACAGTAACTTTGCTGGCATTTTCGACGTTCTGTGCCTGCTCTTTCAGTTCTTTTACAACCGCTGCACCTTCTGTTACTGTTTCTTCCGTTCTTCTGGATGCGGCGATCATCTCCTCGGTACCGCGCTCTGCCCTATCAGTGCTGTTCTGGATATCTGCACACATGGCAGCCTGCTTCTGGATTGCTTCGGCAGTGCTCTCCGTACTCTCTGCAATATTACTCATCGCAAAACTGCTGGTATCAATACTCTTCTGTAAATGGTCCAGCACTCCCATGGCACTGTCAAAATGCTTGATTACATTGTTAGCAACCAGCCCCAGTTTGCGGTTGCTCTCCGCCTGTCTCTCTGCTGCTTCCTTGATACCTCTGTTATTTTCCTCATTCAACTGAATCAGAAGCGTGTTAATGCAGGTAGATACAATCGCAAATATAACAATGAGAATCAGGGAAAATACCTGCTCCACAAGGATCTCTTTATTTTTGGGGTCAAAATGAATCGCCACACGGACGAAATTTGCCACCACCATAACTAAATTGCCTGTCAGCATAACCTTCTTATTGCGGAATGCCATCGCCACAACCAGCATCGGGAAAGCATACATATATACGTCATCCGCGCCCATCAGTGTCACCACCACATACACAACATCCACGCTGAGCAATGTTATATAAGAACATATATTGCTTTCTTTTTTGGTAACATATGCCAGAATGGATAGCAAAAGCGCCACTGCCGCTGCCACAAGCTGTACGATGATGCCGAGCCCCATATTACTTTGTATAATATTAATTACCCTCATCAGACAGATACATCCCAGAATAACCATGACAACCGGGAATACCGCACGGTTCACCTTTTTATATTGTTCTTTTGTCATACACCTATACCTCCATCCTTCCGTTTTCAGCTTTCAGCCTAATCACCGAACCATTTATTTGTTCTATTTTACCACAAATAGGTGTATCTTTACAATATTTTTTGTGAAATTACCATATATGCATAATTTCTTCTCCCACTTTTACGTTTTCCTGTTCATCCACATCAAAGTCCAAATCAGCTACCGCATCCCGCAGGCATACGGTCACCTCTGTATTCTCTCCCCCCGCCAGCAACTGCTCCGGGTCAAATTCCAGCAATAATTTGCCTTTGTTTACAATCTCATTCTGTACAATTCTCGGACGGTAAAACATACTGTTTAATTCATCCCGGCATTCCCCCACACGCAGCAGCAGCTCCTTTCCCGTTTCCATGCGCAGAATCATGGCATTGCCCTGGGGAAAAAGCTTGGTGACTTTCCCTGATGCCGGCGCATACACTCTGCCCTCTGCGGGGGCTATCCGCACCCCTCTTTCCTCACTTTGTGACAGAGTCTCCATTCTCCCTGCCACAGGACTGGCTATTCCATATCCCGGTGTTTCCCTTCTCCCACTCCTCTGGACGGAAACCTCCGCGCCCACACTTTCTGTCTGCATTTCCATTCTTCCTATATAAAATCCCATCATTGCCGCCATCATCGCAATACCTGCTATGGCAGCCCCGTAAATTGCCATGTTCATATGTTATCACTCCATACTATTACAATCGTTTTTTGTTACATTTATACTCTTTGCAATAAAACCAAAAATATACTTGAAACTGATTTTATTCCCATTTTTATCTTTTAAATACAAATTCGCATGTATATTCCAAAAAATGATTGACATTTCGACAAGTATAATGTTATACTACATACGTATTCTAAATGAAAGTCATTGAACTCACATATTTTTGTAAGTCATTTTGAACTCTCATGATGGTTTACAAAAATATGTGATTTTTTTGTCCTACGTTTTAGAATCACTA
>CAZRZM010000163.1:0-7049 GCA_964604575.1 uncultured Acetatifactor sp. | reverse complement strand
TGATGTGCAATAACATGGTCCATTTGGATTCCCATCTGTAAATGCACGATTATCAAAAAAATCCAGGTAATCTGATTTAAGTTCCGGCACTAATTGTTTAATTGATAAATTTGCAATATTTTTCATATAGTATCTCCTCCCAAATAAGTATACCTTATTTATCTATTCGAATATGCTGATAGTGTAACCATCTATCGTTGTTAAAGTGCATGTTTTTCCCCCCCACGGCTGTGTTACAACCTCAGTAATTTTATTCCATCCTTTTGAAATTATATATTCATACATTTTTTCAATTCCATGAACCTGCATAAACGAAATCATATGTTCTTTAGGCTCACCATAAAACATATGAATTCATGTAAATTGTGCCAAATGGTTTATTTCAACTTCCGGAAGTATTTCAAAAACCACTCCATAACAACCTTCTCCCGCTTCGTTTCTCTCAACAACATTGCTATACCAACCCAAGATATCCTCAAACCATTTTGCAGTTCTATCCATATCCTTTGTAAAATAAGCAGGTGCATTTTCTCTTACATGGTAACCTTTTTCACTAAATCTACTCACTCCCACCATTCCTCCATTAAATATATATCTTTTTTTCTCTATTGAAATTTGTTATAGTGTTCCTCTCACCGTCTGCCAGTCAATAAAGAGGGTATAACTGTCCGCTTTGAATTTCAACACCACATATCCGGGGTCTTCCGGACCACTAAAATGATTGGATAACCCTTCATACCACATCTCTTTTTTCACAATAGGGTCAGTGACGATTTCCATCGTCCCCTTTAGTGAAATATGATATTCCGGGGAATTAAAACACACACAGGCGTCTGGGCGGAACTGTATACGTTCTGTCCGGGTACCATATCCCGTACAAAATGTTATCCACGAAATACCGTCTGCTTTGGAGGGCGTGATAGTGGTGGTGTTTGGACGGTTATCAACATCCATCAGCGTCAAAGCGCAGTATCCTTTCTCATTGCATTGTCCCTGAATAATTTCTGTTGCTTTTTGAATAAGCTGCTCCTTCATATCCATACAGTTACTCTCCTTTATACAAATCTATTCCTCTTCCTTCGCCTCCGCCAGAATCTCCTGCTGTTTTTTCCTGCTAAGACCACCAAGTACCAACTGGTACGACTTGTCCAGCAGGTCCATTAACAGTTCATCCGGCACTTTTCCGTCAGGCTTGATGGAATTCCAGTGTACTTTATTCATGTAATATCCCGGAACAATATCTTCATATTGTGTCCGTAAAAAATCACCCTCCGACGGCTCTAATTTCAGAGTAATATAATAAGGCTTGTCATTTTCATCCAGACAGACTGCTGCAAACATCTTCCCACCAATGTGGTAGCGAATCCAGTTCCATTCCTTTTTCAAATCCTTTGTAACCCCTTTTTTCTTAAGCAGGAACTCGTCAATCCATGTATATCTCATTTTCTGTACCAGCCCCGGGACAAAATATTTATCTTTCGTCCCGGTCACAAACCCCTTTCTGTCTTATTAATTATTGTCATAGCGTTTCCATATCTTTTCAAAGCTTCGGCACAGCCTTCTGCGAATTTCCTCCGGCTCCAGCAGCTCCACCTTGTCACGGAAGGTCATCAGCCATATCAAAAGATTTTCTTCATTGGTATAATCGGTCTGGAACAAAAGTCTGCCATCCTCCTGCTCTTCAAAGCTGCTTATACCAAACTCCTCCACCAGTCTCCATTTGCATTCTGCTTCAAACAGTGCTTTTACATGAATCTTTCCCGGAAATACTTTTTCATCGCTCAAATCCGGCATAGGCACTTTTCTCGGTTCAAATCCGGTTTCACTCAACCGTACTTTTTCCATACGGTTCAATTTGAAAAGCCTGAAATCCCCTCTTTCTCTGCACCATCCCCATACATACCAGTAGGACCATCTGAAAATCAAATAATAGGGTTCCACCACTCTGTCGCTTTCTCCTCCGGGCGCAAAATAATGAAATTCCAGCTCCCTGTTCTCCTCAATAGCGCGTCGTATCAACTCAATCTTTGATGCAAGGGGAGTTTTATACCAGGAAGAAAGGTCAATTAATATATACTGGTTCCCATTGACAAAATTGGAGGAACCGGCCAGCAGCTTCTCCATAAGCTGTCCATAGCGGTTTGTCCCATTTACGCTGTCCAGACTGCGTATTCCGGCTAAAATATCCTGCATTTCCGTATTGGTAAGCAGAGTCCGTTCTATTTTATATCCATCCATAATGGATATTCCCCCGCCTTGTCCCTGCCTTGTACATATAGGGATACCTGCTCTGCACAGCTCCTCGATATCCCTGTTAATTGTCCTTCTTGAAACTTCAAAATGCTCTGCCAGATATGGGGCTGTTACCTCATCCTTTTGCAGCAGAATCGACAATATTCCGATTAACCGTTCTATTTTCATGCTTCCTCACTCCTGCGCACTTCTATGTGCATAATCCATGTCCGGGCAGGCAGAGCGCTTCTCCATTTAATGCCATATTACCAGACCAAACATGTCATCTGTGTGTCATGTTTGAATTATAGCATTACTCTATTTTTAGATAAAGGGATTCACACAAACGTATTCTGACTTCCAAAATTATGGGGGCAGGCATCCCTGCACCTATGGCAGGATATTGCCCATACCTGTTTCTCCTGTATATCACCAAAGGCATAATCCCAGCAGACCTGCTGTTTTAACTGGCGGCTTTCCAGTGCATGGACCGGACATGCTTCTACACATTTATTACAGTTGTCACAGATATCCGGTTTCATGTCATCAGACTCCAGTTCCTGCTCACACAGCACTGCGCCCAGCCAGACCATACTTCCAAATTCAGGTGTTATCAGCAGAGAATGCCTTCCGATGGTTCCCAGTCCCGCCGCCCGGGCTGCATGTTTCTGCGAAATAATCCCACGCCATCTCTCTGTATTTTTATCCCACTCACTTTCCAGTGTCGGGATGGGAACACACAGAACCTGATGCCTTTCCATTTCCATACAGAAGTCAAGGGCTATGGCATCCATTTTGGGTGTAATGGAATTTCTCACCCGCGTATAGGGGGTGGGTGTCTTGCATTTTAAAGTACCAACTGGAAATCTGCATCCAAAAGATATGACTGATTTGCAGGAAGGCAGTACATCCAGAGGATGATAACCTTTGGGCGCATCAGCAAATCTGTCAAGACTCGCGATTCCACATAAATCCGCTCCGAGAGACCTCATTATGTCTTTTACCATTTTGCTGTCCACCATAAAATTCCTCCAACTATTTTACTCTGTATACTACCATTCCACTTCTATCACACACTCATCTGCTCCTGCTTTTATGCTTTCAAGTAATGTGACCTTTACCTCTTTTTGAAACACTTCACGAAAAATTCCCTCTGCATTGCCCAGTGTACAATAACACCATGTTTTTGACAGTTCCTGAGATATTCTTTTTACGCAGGCGCAATAACACTGTGGATAACAAAACAGAATTTTACTATCGTCTATGTATTTCAAAAAGGCAAAACTTTCGTTTTCATTAAATATATTTACGAACGCTTCTACACCGTCTGCCTTATTCCAATATTTCATCATTTTACCTGCAATGGATTTTCCATCATTACATCTGCATTCTTTTCTTATTTTAATAATCGTTTCTGTCCCAAAACGCTCTTCCAGATGCCTGCAGACAGCTTTTGTCCATTCATATTTCTTTTTAATGTCTGCACTTTTAGACAATGGGTATTTCTCTTCAAATTCAGCAGCTGTATCATGTCCTATATTTCGGCACAAACTATCCGCAAGCCTAACAGAATGTGCATTGTCATTTTTTGCCATAATTGTTTGCTCCATTTTCTCCAAGGTTTCTTTATCCGCCAATTACTGTCTCTTTTGGCAATGCTCACAAAAATAAACGGTTCCACCCATGTAACTCGCCTTATGAATCTCGTAACCACATTTCATGCAGGGTTCATATAGTGAATTTTTTCCAAGCTGCGTAATATATCTTCCTTTCTTTCCAAACAAATCTTTTTCTGTATCACGGCCACCGGATTCACACATTTCTTTCAGCACTTTTCGGACGGAGGCATAAAGTATCTGAAAGTCTTCCTCTGCAGCGTTACACATATCAAACCGGGGGTCAATACCGGCATTCCACAATATATCCTGTAACACACCATTTCCCAGTCCCGGTATTCTCTGTTTGGTGGCAAGAAAAGCCTTGGCAGACAGTTTTTTTGTATTTTCCGGGTAAAGACTTCTGAAATACTCAAAAGTAAATTCATCCGTCAGGGGGTCCGGCTTGTTCCGGGAGGATACATAGTACCCCTCTGAGCATTCTCCTTTTGGAAAAACAGATATAAAACCATACATTTGTACGGATACAAAAAGAGCCGTCTCGTCATCAAAATATATCGCCATCTGATGATTCTTCGGAAATTTCTTTTTATCCTCATAATATTTGGGGTAGGCTCCGTCGGCAAATAACAGCATATTGTCCTCTGTATCCACCTGAATCATACCGCCATGGTACGTTGCGCCTATGATTGTCGCTCCTTCCAGATAGTCAGGATATTTATCCTTGTCTCCATGAAAAAAAGCAAATTTGTGTGGTGTATGTAAAAGCTCCACATAGCTGATTATTTTCCCTGCCAGCGTCTGTTGTATCTGTTTCGATATGGTATAGCTTTCCGGTAACTCCAGCATTGTTTTCCCCCCTGCCCTTCCCGATGCCGCCAGAGGCATCTGATAATTCTGCAAAACCAAAATGGTACATGAACAGAATTATCATACCATATTAAATATGACATCTATATGGCAGATTTTATGATGTTCCATAAATTTTACCCATATCTGCAATCCGTTTTTTTATTTCCTCCCGTACTTCCACAGGCTCCAGCACCTCCACGGATGCCCCGAAGGATAGTATCAGGCTGTACACCCATTCGTCCAGAGAATATGTTACACAAACCTCAAAACTCCCGTCCTCAAGGGCCTTTATCTCTGATTCATGAAACCTGTCATATACCCGCCAGGCTTCTTTCTTATCTATCCGCATTCTAATCATCGGCGTATAAGAGGACATCTCCCCTACATCCTTCTGATTATCCAGCTGCGGTATTTCTTCTATGGGTACAAATCCCTCCTCCAGTACCTCCATTCGCTTCATCCGCGTCAGTTTAAAGCATCTGAATGCTTTTCTTTCTCTACAGTAAGCATTCAGATACCATGTATATTCTTTAAAAAGTAATTGCACCGGCTCTACGACACGCCGGCTCATCTCACGATTCTGCCCATAGTAATCAAAAGAGAGTACTTTATGCGTCAGAATTGCCCTTTTGATATCTTCATATAACTGCTTCTGTTCTCCTCCCCAGTCCGAAAAATCTATGGCAATCCAGTTCACCGGCTCTGCCTTAAAAAAATGTCCCAGCTTCTGCAATATCTGTTTTTCTTCCACTGCCGTAGTCTCTTCCAGTGATACTAACGCAGACAAAATATGCTGTTGCTCCTCCTGCGTCAACAGCATCTTATTGAGCACAAACTGCTCCATGAGGCAGACTCCTCCGTTTCTTCCCTGCCTGGTATAGACCGGAATTCCTGCCTGACTTATGTTTTCCACATCCCGGTAAATCGTTCTCACCGATACTTCAAAACGCTCTGCCAATTCTCTGGCTGTCACAGTTTCTTTGTTCAATAATATGTACATGATTCCCAACAAGCGATTTATCATGGGTATTCCTTACCTTCCATCACATTACCAGTATTTCTTCATATTCTGCTGCACTTCTTCGTCGTTCAGGGCATATTTCTCCTTCACCTTACCTGCTGTCTCCTCAAAAGACACTCCCAGCTCTTTGCAGGCGCTTATCAATACCTGCATACCTTGTTCCAATCCTCTGCGGGTCCCATCTGCTATCCCCGCGTCATAACCGACTCCATACTCTGCCCTGCGCAACTTCTCTTTTTCTTCTGCCTCATTATACTCAAAGATACTCACGCTTATCGCCTCCGCCCTATTCTTCCTGAGGAACTCAGCAAGGATTCCCCGGTCAATGCACTCACCCACTGCCCTTTCCACAGCCTCCTCCAGTGCTGTCCCCGGTCTGTCCGCATATTTCCTCACACATTCCACATATTGCATATATTCCCGCAGTGTCCTGCACCCTGCAAGCAGCTCCCGGTTATTCCCATCATTAATGTTAAGAACCCTCACACACAATTCCAGTTGCGGTTCTTCCTCTCTGGTATGATACGCATCCGAAAGACGGAGTATCTCCTCCTCCGGTCTCTCTGCCCGCCCATTGTAGAAAACAATAAAACGGGGCGCCGGAATCCGCACCAATGTCGATGCATAGATACTTGCATCCTCCACCAGCCTCTGGTACTCCCTTGCCACATAGAACAAATCCCGCAGGGGCATATTGGGATTAAATGTGGACTGGTGCTCATATAGGTGCAAGTGCATGTCGATGAGAAAAGCCAAATCATTTTTCATATTCATGTAAATGGCATTCTCAAGGGTGACAATCCGCAAAGCATCTTCATTCTCATAATGTGAATGATTTACTGCATTATACAGCTCCAAAAGCTGTTTTTTGTCGCGGAATATCATGCAGAACATGGTGCTTTTGTACTCCCGATTGGCTGTCGGGGCTGTTTGTGTCTGAAACGTAGAATTCCTTTTCACATTTTCCTCCTTCGCAGGATTTATGAAAAGTCCGACAAGCAGTTCCCACTCAATGAGCATAATATAATAATCCCAGTGGAAAAGTCTTTCTGCACTCTCAAATCCTGCTTTTTCATTTTTGTGTGGTTAAAAGCATAGATTTTTGAGACTTTTAGAAATAAAGACTACTGCTCGAATGTTAGAAATATATGCTTTGATAGGAGTATAGCACAATAATAGACATAATGCAATCTATAAATTTACTTTATTTTGATTTTATAGAGGCAATAATATACGCCGTCACGAATATCGTACGGCGTAATTATCATAAAATTAAACCTGAATTATTCATGAGCATATAAAAATGCTCGATACTACAAAACCTTGAA
>CAZRZM010000162.1:2095-7156 GCA_964604575.1 uncultured Acetatifactor sp. | reverse complement strand
AAACGATGCCGCCGAATAGTTGCTTCCGTAACTCCCAATTTTTTTGCCATCTCTTTATCCGACATACCGGAAGCAAAAAGCAAAATTAAATCTTTCTGATTCTGTGTCAAAGTATTATATTTGGTATCCGCAGAAATCAACTGCGACAAACTTCCACCATGTATCGTTTCAATATGTTTTGCAACAGCATGTTCCGCCGTATAAAAATTACTGCCAATTGAAAAAATTTGTCCAGCTTCAAAACTCTCCTCACAATAATTACATATATAAGTATCTTTTTCCTTATTATACTGATATCCCTTTTTCAATTCGTCTAAAGTAATCTTACCATAATCCATAATGTTTTTCCTTTTAATGTTTTGCATTTTAATAAATATATTATACTTTTGTTTATTAATATTGTCAACACATTATTTTATCTCTTCCGTAACCCCCATGCCTATATTAGGAATCATTGCGCAGTAAGTGATATCCAGCACAAAAACTGCCAGACATAATATACACAGAAGGGCCCGCCATTTTTTTGTGAGGCGGTGATACCATCTCATATATAATGGAAAAAAATAGCATATCAACAGCATACCTCCCAGTCCAAAGGTAACAGCTCCCAGCAGACAGATTCGTCCATGGAGATTTAAAAAATGTCCGCTGTAATCCCACCAGCGCATTCCCCATCTCCACTCCAGAAAAGCTCCTGTCATATATTCCAGCACCGAACAGATTCCTGCAGAAAACAGAAAAACCACCAGTGGTTTCCGGTAAAATTTTTGGAGCAGAAACCACAACAAAATCCCTCCTGCCCCATAAATTGGCAGATAGGGACCTTTGTACACACCCCGGTTTACAAAGGTATGCGTAGTCACAAGATATAATCCTACTTCCCACAGCCATCCTGCAAAAGCAAGCAGAAAAAACAGCAGAACATAAAAATCAAAAGTACGTTGTATTGTTTTATCATTTTTTCTTTCCATAGGATATAGAATACCCCGACGAATATAAATAATTCGTAGCACCGGATGGAACCATTATAGACTTCCGACCATACTCTTTTCCTGTGTGGACAACAAACAAGAGAGATATCGAAACAATAATTATCTGAATCGACATCTCTCCTACTATATTTACATCTTTTTATTCATATTGCTTATTTATCATTTTAAAAATCCATAAATGTTACGGAAATTACTGGATTTTCCAGGGTCCCCACTGTCCCTGGGTCTCCGGGTTGTCACCCTGGGTCCACCATGCAGCCTTGTATACTTTGCCATTATAGGAAACCACATCGCCTCCTACATATACCTGACCAGCATTCCACTCTGCAACTCCCGGAACCTCTGTGCTTCCGGAATCGCCTTCATTACCGGAGCCGCCTTCGTTTCCGCTGCCGCTTCCGCCTTCTGTGCCGGAGCCGCCCTCGTTTCCACTGCCGCTTCCGCCTTCTGTGCCAGAGCCGCCCTCGTTTCCGCTTCCGCCTTCTGTGCCGGAGCCACCTTCGTTTCCGCCGCCTGTATTTCCAGATGCAGGACCTACCAGTTTCCAAGGTCCCCACTGTCCCTGGTTTTCAGGATTGTCACCCTGGGTCCACCAGGATGCTTTATAAATATTGCCATTGTATACTACCTGGTCTCCTCCAACATATACGGAAGATGCGTTCCATCCGGGAATGTCACCAACGCCAGGCTGTTCTGTCTCACCGCCGGGTTTTTCGGTTTCTCCTCCGGGCTTCTCAGTCTCGCCACCGGGTTTTTCGGTTTCGCCGCCGGGCTTCTCGGTCTCGCCTCCAGGCTTTTCCGTTTCTCCACCGGGTTTTTCAGTTTCGCCGCCGGGAGTTGTGGTGCCGCCACCTTCTACAACGGGAAGTTTATCCATTGCTGCGGACATTGCTTTTGCCCACTCATAATTATTCGTTGCATCCCAGTTAATAGACCATGTCATAACACCGCGGAGGGTAGGATATGCTTTCGGTGCCGTAAAGTTACCAGAAGAAGTACCATTTACCATCGCATTTACAGCTTTCTCCACTACAGATGGAGCCACATAACCGCTTCCTGCTGCCTGAGCCGTGGAAGGTACGCCAAGCGCCACCTGATCCGGTCTTAATCCTGCTTCAATAATCAATGTTGACAGAGATGTCAGGAAATCTGCATTGCCGGGATTTACTACCGAACCGCCGTATCCATTCATTCCACCGGAGTTATAGAACTGGGGATAACAGATAGTCAAAATATCCTTAATTTCTAATGCCAGTCTCAAATATGAGGTGGTAATATCATTGGAGGATAATCTGTCAGCCTGAATATAGAAGGTTTCCGGTGCCATTGTGATAATGAAATCATCACCAAAATGGTCGTGAACTTTGCGAAGCGCAGATGCAATATAATCTACACCGGATACTGCAGAACCCTCTAAGTCGATATCTACACCTTCAAATCCATATTCCTCAATAATGGAAATCAGACCTTCTGCAAAGCGGTCAGCCGCTTCCTTGCTGTTAATCTCAATTCTGCCCTCTGCACCGCCCACAGAAATAATTACATGCTGTCCTTTTTCTTTTAGATTCTTAATATCCTGAATAAATTCAGCTTTTGTATAACCGCCCAGTGCTCTGCACAAATCGGCATCCAGCTCAAAGGTTACTTCGCCGGGAGTTGCGGTGTTGCCGGTGAAAGCTACACAAATCATATCATAATAAGTCGGAACATCACTCAATTTCAAATTGGTGGAACCATTTACAAAATTATGCCAGTAACCGGTTACCATATGCTGTGGCAGTTCTCCGTTTACATAGTAATTGTTGTCGCCACCGGGCTGCCCTGTTTCTCCGCCAGGTTTCTCCGTCTCGCCACCAGGTTTCTCTGTTTCCCCACCAGGTTTTTCGGTCTCGCCACCAGGCTTTTCGGTCTCACCACCGGGTTTTTCGGTTTCTCCGCCGGTGCTGCCGCCAATTTCTACATCTTTGCCATAAACATTCTGCTCTCCAAACTCCTCCAAAGAAGTGAGGATTCTCTGTGTCATGGTAATGCCTTCAATATCGGATACATCCGCACTGCCGGATACACGAAGTGTAAAGGTGTGGGAATTACCCGGCTTCAATGCTTTTGCTGCATACACAGAAGCCAAATCAACCACGGCACAGCCATTCTGGTTCGTAACGGAACCACATTCGGAACCAGCCTGGAACGCAGCTCCACTCTTTGTTTTTATGTAAAGCTTGGGATACATCACTGTCTTTTTGAACAGCTCCGCATCTTTTAATGCCGTATTGCTTTCTACTGCTTTTTCATTATTTGTAATCGTAAAAGTATAAGTAGAACCATCTGCCTTTACGGTTACGGAAGTACTGGGATTGCCCACCTGAATTTCCTGTGCGGGAAGCTTGGCATCCCCATACAAGGACTGCTTCATTACTTTCGTAATGCTGTTGGCACTGTCCAGAGAAGCCATCCAGGAAATCAGACCGCCCAGCCCGTTCTCTTTCACATATTTTCCTTTTGCTGCCACGGAACGCTCATTATCGCAGGTGAAGAAATATCCGGTTGACTCGCTATAGTAATAAGCTGCTTCCGCAACTTCATCATAATATTCTTTCAACTGATATTTTGACATCAGGGACTGGATATCACCATATGCAAAAGTACCGCTCATAACGCCGTCGTCCGCTTTTACACTGTTAGGATCTGCTGTTGCGTACAATCCGGGATTCTTTGCATCACGTCCATCCTTCTGGACGCCCGCCCAGCCTCTGGTATAAGGCGCAACACCGATTACAATCTTGGAATAGTCAATGGAACTGCCATAAGTATCCCTGAGATACTGTACACAAGTGTCAACGGAAAACTGTCCGTCTGCCTGGGTTGTTTTGTCGTAAGCAGGATTGGTATACAGTGCTGTCTGGTGTCCGGTATAGCCGTTCCATGCACCGTTTAAATCATAAGTCATCATATTTGCAAAGTCTACAATATCCAGTACTTTGTCATACTCAATCTTTGACATCATGGCAGGAGATGCGGACATTGCCGTAGACAGCTCGTAATATTTATTGTTTGCTGCGCCGAGACTGTCCAGTTCCTCCCGGATTGCCTGTAAGAATAATGTAAAATTCGCTGTATCCTCCGCCCTGCCCGGACAACCTTCATCGATAGTAACACCGTTACCTGCCGGGTCACTGGCGCGGACTGCGGTGGGATATTCCCAGTCAATATCTACAAAATCAAATCCTAAATAATCCACAAACTTCGCAATATTATTTGCAAAATTTGCTCTTTTCTGGGGTGATGCAGCTACTTCGGAAAAATCTCCCGAACGGGTCCATCCACCCACGGAAATACCAATTTTCATATTGGGGTATTTTGCGCGCAGAATATTCATTGCACCCAGTACGCCTGCATAAGGCTCTCCATAAGTCAGACCGTTCTGCTCCGGTAAAATGGTGAGAAAATCTGCATGTTCATCACATAGTACCAAATCGCCGTTTGCATCCATATCCAGAAATGCAAAATTCAGATGTGTAATCTGGCTTCCGTCAATTTTGCTGGGATAGAAATATTTCTGCCCGGAGTAAATTGACCATTCACCGTAATACATTACATTGCGGTACGCAGGTGCATCCTCTGCCGCCTCTGCTTTCGCAGCTCCCATCGGCGACACTACACCACCAAGTACGCTTGACACTGTCAATGCCAGTGCCATCAGGACACTTAAACGTTTTCCTTTCATATTAATTACCATACCCTTTCTTCTACCCGAAGCTTACCGCCGCAGGTATCCATTTTAAAGTGAACAAGTCACTCCATAACCTATAAACAGCTCCCTCCTGCTAAATATAGGTTGTAACAAGAGTATATTAAATTTTTTAATATTTTCAAAGGTACTAATTTGCTATTTTTTGCCTGGTTTTGGTTTTATTGTTAAATGTGCTGTGTTTGTTCTGTTTCTAATCTGATTTTTGGGCAAAATAACTTTTGTTTTGGCGACGCATTTGGTACTTTTGTATCAAATTTATATATATCATCTCTCTTTGTTGTCTATTTTATATAATTTCCCTTAAAAAATGCTGTCTAA
>CAZRZM010000162.1:0-2085 GCA_964604575.1 uncultured Acetatifactor sp. | reverse complement strand
TCTAATATACATCGGGGAAGTTATCCGGAATGTCTAAGGGAAAGAAAGGTCTACAGTCCTCACATCATAATCCTTAAAAACAACACTATAATCGGAATATATAATAATATTTGTATCATCTGCAGCGCATCGGACGTTTTATACTGCGGCAGTATGTATAAAAACAGCATCACCAAAAAAAGTATTATAACAAACGCTCCCTCGGTAATTCTACTGTAGGCAATATCCCGAAAGCGTACATCCACATAAATGGCATCATTGATAACCACATCGGATAACTGTTCATTCAGGTTCACAACTATCTCTGACACTTCACTCTGATGCTCTCTGACAAGACCAAATATCGCAACTCCCGCTTCGTTCATCCCTTCTGCATCAAAATTATCACTCCACCAGCTATCCGATGCCCGAATAAGCATGGGGCAAATGCTGTCCTCCGTCGCCACCAAATAATAATGTTCTGTTCCCACCAAAGACCACGGTAAGGCATGGCGCATCTCCACTACTTCCTTTGCCATATAAACATTGTCAGAACAATAATATCCGCTTATCACGGGTGTCTGAAGGGAAACACATTTTTTCTCGTTTATCTGCAAAACTTTCACTTCATCTACAATTATCACAACGACGAACAGAAATATCCCTATTGCAGCTACTACCCTTTTCAAGTCTTTCAGCGAACTCATTCATCATTTCCCCTTTTCTTTCGTTTATCGGATACAATTTTCTATGTACAAAATTTGTATCTGTATTACAATGATGTATCAACAGCAGAACCTTTAATATCTTCTTCGAGTAATTTCATTTTATTTAAAATATCTTCAATTTCCTGCTGTACGTCTGTCTTGATACCATCCATCTGAATCAGCTCCTGTATGGGCATGGAATTTATCAGTTCTTCTGCACGCTTCTCATTCTCCCTGCTCCGTTCCCGGCTGGCATCCACCATTTCCTGCATTTGAGCTTTCATCTCTTTGACTGCTTCCAGCTTCTCTTCCTGCTCTTCCTTTTCTTCCTTGGTCTCCTGCGCTTTTTCTTCTCTCTCTGCTTTTTCTTCGTCGATATGGTCTTTTCCCTCGGCAACCAGCATCCCGATAACTTCCTGACGGGCACTCTCCAGAATCTGCTCTGCCTCCTTGCCGGCAGCAACCATGGGATTATTTTTCAAATCCAGTCTGGCATCCTTTATTGATTTATTGATTGACTGATACTCTTTGATTTTTTTCGTATTTTCATCAATTACATCCTGGTATGTTTTCTTATAATCGTCTATCTCCACACATCTGTCATAATATTCTTTCAGCCCCTGCTCTTCCAGTTCCTGCAGACGGGATACTTCTTCATCCGATAATAACATGGGAGATATGGAATTCTTCTCAAGAATCTTCCTGTCTTCGTCGGCCAATCCCTCCTCTGTCCGCCCATACTCCTTACCAATTTCAACCTTCTGGGCTTCCAGTTCTCTGATTGCTTTCTCGGACTCCTGGTTTTCCTCCGTCATTTTCTTAATTTTGGATTCACGGTCACGGATTTCACCATCCAGCTTGCGGTCTGCCGCAAAGGCATCGGAAACCACCTTCATTGCCTTTTTCTGTGCCATCTGTTTCTTTAACATAATGGCGTCACAGTCACCATTCAATGCTCCTGCATAGATGGTAGTATTGTTCTTTGCTTTACCGGATTCCTTTCCGGACTGTTGTGCAGACATCTGCCTGCGCTCGCCTGTGGGGTCCTCACCCATATAAATACTGATGTTTTTTTCTACTTTCATGTTCCCTCTCATTCTACAGCTCCAGCCTCCGTGCTGCCTACGCCTGTCTGTGACTCCGTATACTTTACCAAAAATTTAAAATGTATCACTTGCTGCACATACATAATGGATGCTTATTAATTAATATCGGCCAGTATACCCCTAAAATTTAGCAATTTCAGTGACAGAACGTACAAAATATGATATATTAATCCTATCATATTAATCCAAGGAGGATAAAAAAATGAATTTTATTGAAGTTGGAAGAAGAAAGAAATATTATGATAGACCAAGGAGAAGAAAATGGAACTATAAAAATAGAAGAAAAAGAATTA